>NZ_JBIWYK010000194.1:0-5868 GCF_044752385.1 Allobosea sp. CER48
CCGAGTGTCACGGTCATCCCGCTCGCGCGTCAGCCGGCCGATCGTCATGTCGCGCCGTCCGAGTTCCTGCATGGCACCGGCCTTGGCGGCGAAGCCACGCTCGGCCTCCTGCTCGACGGAGCGCATGCGCAGGGCAAGCTCGGCACGCAGATGATCTCGATCAGAGGCGATTTCGGCCAGGGAGAGCGGGAAGGCAGCCTCGGCCCGCCTGCGGGCCAGCCTGTCCGCCCGCCGCGCCAAAGCCGGCACCGCCGCCAACGCGAGCAGCGCCGCACAGAGGAAGCCGAGCGCGAAGAGCATGGCGGCTTCGATCAAGACTCAGGTCTCCCGAACGAGGCGTGGACATGGACCGGCATCGAATCTGCCACGCCCGTGCCACGATGGCCAGTTCTCGTCGTCGCCCGCCGGCAGCCAGCCTAGAAAGGGTTCCAGGTCGCCTGCGGGGTGAACTTGAGATAGCCGAGATTGACGCCGAGCCGCCAGCCCACGCCGGTGCGGATCGGGACGACGGTGATGCCCTCCGCCGTCATCGCGGTGAAGCCGAAGCCGCCGATGAAATAGGCTGAGCCATCGACGCCTGCAAAACGCTGGTACAGGGCGTCCACTGCCGGCAGGTTATAGACGAGCATCATCGTGCGCGCACCCTCGCCACCGAAATCGAAGCCGATCGAAGGCCCCTGCCAGAAGACCCGACGATCGCCGGCATTGCGGGTGTAGAGCTGGCCTTCGCCGAAGCGAAGCCCGCCGACGAATGCCCCCGAAGCCTCCTGGCCGAGCACATAGCCGTTCGGCTCGCCCCAGCGGCGCACCGCCTCCTCGATGGTCAGCGCCAGGCCGCGCGAAACGTTGCCGAAGAACTTGTGACCGGAGGTGACAAGTTCGTTCTGCGAGAAGGAGCGCTGTTCGTTGTAATTCTGCGCCAGCGCGGGAATGGACAGGCCGCTCAGGCTGGTGCCTGCAACGGCGAGGCCGCCCCTGATGAGACTGCGGCGGGTCTGGTTCATATGCTAGATCTCCGGACAGCGGGTCCGGCCGGGCCGGACGCCAGAACGGTTTGATCGCCCGGCCGCTCGATGCCGGCATCGGTTGCAAGGCAACCTGTTCCGGGCAGAAGCGAAGCGGGCCGGAAGGCGGGCCGATTCTGGGCTATCCGCCGCTCGCAAGACCACCGAATGCCGGCGTCTGGCGAAAACGAATCAATTTGGTAACCAGTTTGATACGCTGCAAATCTATCCAAGGCGTGAAGATTCCGGCGAGCCGAGCGGCCCGGGACAGGGGCTTGCGAGGATTTGACGCGATGAAGGCCGCAACAAGGCGAGGCATGGCGGTTATGGCCGCCGGCACCGCCCTCCTCTTTTGTGCGGCGCCCCTGGCGATCGCCGACACGAAGACACCTGCGCCGCCGCCGGCCGCGCCGCTGGCGGCGAGGGGATTGCCGACCGGTTTGCCGGACCTCCCTGCCCTCGGGGAAGCGATGCAGCGCGACCTGAACACCGGCCTGGCCATCAACGGGTTCGATCCCGTTTCCTATCGCCTCGGCGGCCGGCCCGCAGCCGGCCAGGCCGAACATGAGCTCATCCACGGCGGCATCGTCTGGCGTTTTGCTTCCGAAGCCAATCTGAGAGCTTTCGAGGACGCGCCCGACGTCTACGCGCCTGCTTTCGCCGGCTTCGATCCGACGGGCGTCGCCAACGGTGTCGCCGTGGACAGCGACCCAAATCTCTTCGCGATCGTCGGCTCGCGGCTCTTCCTGTTCCGCTCCGCCGAAAACCGTCAGCACTTCCTGCAGAACACCGAGCTGATGGCCAAGGCCGACAGCCGCTGGGCCTCGGTGCAGCGCTACGTCGCGCGCTGAGCCCTCAGCAACCGGCGATGGCGCGCCGAGCCAGCGCCTCGCTCGACGCCGCGACGAAAGGCGGGTTGCGGAACTGCCGCTCGATCACGCCGTAATGCGGCAAGGCGCCGTCCAGCGTCATCACGACTCCGCCGGCTGCCGACAGAATGGCGTCACCGGCCGCGATGTCCCATTCCATGGTCTGGCCGCAGCGCACGTGCAGATCCGCCTCGCCCGAAGCGATCAGGCCGAACTTCACGGCCGAAGACACCGGGATACCCTTGCTGCAGCACATCGTCGCGGCGATACCGTCGCTGCGCTTGTCGCCATGGAAGCGGCTGACGAGCGCGACCGGGCCGTCACTCGGAAGGGCGCGCACGCTGATGCGGCGCGCCTCGCTCAGCACGCTGCCATCGGCCGCGAAATCCTGAACATAGGCATGCATGCCGGCGAACCAGAGACGCCCGATCGCCGGAGCCGCGATTGCGCCGGCAATCGGCCTGCCGTCACAGATGACAGCGATCGCGACGCAATAGCTGTCGCCCCCCGCCAGGAACTCGCGCGTCCCGTCCAGCGGGTCGAGCAGGATGAAGACCTCGCCGGGCGCGACGCTGTCGGAGCTTTCCTCGCTGACAATGGCAAAGCCGGGGAACAGCCGCGCCAACGCTTCCTTGGCGGCATGGTCGGCCGCCAGGTCCGCGGAACACACCGGCGAGCCGTCCTGCTTGAGCTTCACGTCACGCGCCGCCCGCTTCGCCAGCAGGACGGCGGCACTCGTTCTGGCAGCTTCCGCGAGTTTCCGTCCCAGCGCGTCGCAGTCGCGCAGGCGGGGATCGTCACGGCCGGTCATGGCTGCCCATCCTTCGAACATTTGGCCTGCATATGGCGATTAACCACATGAAAACCAAGATGACATCATATCAGGCGGCATTGCCGCCCTACCCCCGGCGCATCGTCGATCCCAGGATTTCGTCCCCATGACCGCCATCTCGCTCGACTCGCTCGATCTGGCCGCTCTTCTCTGCAGCCGCGTCTGCCATGACGTGATCAGCCCGGTCGGTGCGATTGTCAACGCGCTGGAGGTCCTCGAGGAAGACGATCCCTCGATGCGTGACTTCGCACTGGAGCTGATCAAGAAGAGCGCGCGCAACGCCTCCGCCCGCCTGCAGTTCGCTCGGCTCGCCTTCGGCGCGGCGGGCTCGGCGGGTGCGATGATCGACCTTGGCGACGCCGGCAACGTTGCCAATGGCTTCCTCAACGACGAGAAGCTTTCGCTCGATTGGGAAGCCCCGCGCGCGCTGCTGCCGAAGAACCAGGTCAAACTCCTGTTGAACCTGCTGATCATCGCCTCGCAAGCCGTGCCTCGCGGCGGAAAGCTGGTGTCGCGCGCCACCGTCGAGGGCGAACAGGGCTCCTTCGAGATCAGCGCCACCGGCTCGCATGCCCGCATCCCCGCCCATGTCGAGGACTTGCTGGCCGGCAACGCGCCGGGCGGAACGATCGACGCGCATGCGGTCCAGCCGGTCTACACCGGCATGGTGTCTCGCGCAGCCGGAATGGAGATCTCGATCGCCATCGACGGCGAGACCGTGACGATCAAGGCGGCAAAGGCGGCCTGATTGCGTCTTCGATGGGTGATCTCAACCGATCATAAACCCATCTGCTGCTTTAGTCCTGCTCGGTTCCGCGTTGAGTGATGGTCCGGCATGGACGAGCTATTGCAAGAGTTCCTGACCGAGACCGGCGAGAATCTCGACACGGTCGATCGGGAGCTCGTCCGTTTCGAGCAAGACCCGAACGATCGGGACATCCTGCGCAACATTTTCAGGCTGGTTCACACCGTCAAGGGAACCTGCGGTTTCATCGGGCTGCCCCGCCTGGAAGCGCTCACCCATGCGGCCGAGTCGGTCATCGGCCAGTTCCGTGACGGTGCGACGGTCAAGCCGAGCGCCGTCACCGCGACCCTGGAGACCATCGACCGCATCAAGGATATCCTCGCCGAGCTTGCCGAGAAGGGGCAGGAGCCCGAGGGCAACGACGAGACCCTGATCGGCGAGTTGCAGGCCCTGGCGGACCATGCGCGCGGCGAACTCCGCCAGACCCGTCCCGCGGCAGAGCCGATCGATCCCGTCGCCGCCTATCTCGCCCGACACGGGCAGACGGCAGGCGTCGCCGCTGCTGCTCCACCGGAGGACATCGTCTTCCGCAGCGCTCCGGAACCGCAGCGCGGGCGCGATGGCCGCATTGAAGGCCGCGAGCCCGTCGCCCCTTCCGAAGCCGGCCCGGCAAGCCCGCGCAGCGGCGGGCCCGCGACCCTGCGCGTCAATGTCGACACGATCGAACATCTGATGACCATGGTCTCGGAACTCGTGCTGACGCGTAACCAGCTCCTCGAAGTCTCACGGCAGCAGGAAGATGCCGGGCTCAAGGCCCCGCTTCAACGTCTCTCGCTGATCACGGCCGAATTGCAGGATGGCGTCATGAAGACGCGCATGCAGCCGATCGGCAACGCCTGGTCCAAGCTGCCACGGATCGTGCGCGACCTCAGCACGGAGCTCGGCAAACGCATCGACCTCGTGACAGAGGGCGCCGACACGGAGCTCGACCGCCAGATTCTCGATCTGATCAAGGATCCGCTGATCCATATGGTGCGCAACTGCGCCGACCATGCGATCGAGCTGCCGGCGGACCGTCGCTCGGCCGGCAAGCCCGAGCAGGGCACGATCCGGCTCAGCGCCTATCACGAGGGCGGTTCCGTCACGATCTCCATCAGCGATGACGGGCGCGGCCTCGACATCGGCCGCATTCGCGACAAGGCCATCTCCAATGGACTGGTCACCGAAGCCGAGGTCGAGAAGCTCAGCGACGCACAGATCAGCCGCTTCATCTTCCAGCCGGGTTTCTCGACGGCCGACAGTGTCACCGCGGTGTCCGGCCGCGGCGTCGGCATGGATGTGGTCAAGGCCAATGTCGACTCGATCGGAGGCATGATCGACATTTCCAGCCGGCCGGGCCTCGGCACCGCCATCACCATCAAGATCCCGCTGACGCTCGCCATCATCTCGGCCCTTATCGTGGTCGCGGGCAGCGACCGCTACGCCATCCCCCAGATCGCGGTGCGCGAGCTGGTGCGGGTGAAGGCCGGCGACGACAACAGGATCGAGGACATCAACGGCGCGCCAGTGCTGCGGCTGCGCGGCCGGCTTCTGCCGATCATCTCGCTGCCCGAGCTTATGGGAGCGCCGAAGACCGGCGGGGGCGAGGGCTTCATCGTCATCACCCAGATCGGCGAACGGCAGTTCGGCATCCTGGTCGATGCCGTCTTCCATACCGAAGAAATCGTCGTGAAGCCGATGTCGAGCAAGCTTCGGCATATCCCGCTCTTCTCCGGCAACACCATCCTCGGCGACGGCGCGGTTGTTCTGATCGTCGATCCCAACGGCGTCGCCAGCCTTGTCGGCGCCACGCTGACCGGCGAATCCGACGACGAGCCGCAGGCCGATACGCCGCTGGTCCAGGGCAACGAAAACGCGACGATGCTGGTCTTCCGGACCGGCGCCGGCAATCTTCAGGCTCTGCCGCTCTCGCTCGTCACGCGGCTGGAGGAAGTCGATGCCGGCCAGTTCGAGCGCGGCGGCGGCCGGATCCTGCTGCATTATCGCGGGCGCCTGATCCCGGTCACGCCGCTCGCCGATACCAAGCTGCGCAGCCAGGGCATCCAGCCGCTCGTCATCGTCTCCGACGGCGAAATGACGACCGCGCTCGCGGTCGAGGCCATCGTCGACATCGTCGAGGACAGCTTCGAGCTGGAAATGGCCACGGCCAGCGAGCCCGGCGTGATTGGCTCCGCCATGATCCGCGGCCGAGCCACCGATGTCGTCGACCTCGCCTACTACCTTCCGTTCAACGAACCCGGCTGGTTCGCGGCGAAGCGCAGCGCGACGCCTGCGAGCCGGGTGCTGCTGGTGGAACCATCCGACTTCCTGCGCGAGATGCTGAGCCCGATCCTGAAGGCCTCAGGCCAGATCGTCACG
>NZ_JBIWYK010000195.1:0-5868 GCF_044752385.1 Allobosea sp. CER48
GCTCTGGCAGGAGCCGGCGCCCTCGTAGCAGCGACCACGCTGGACCTTCCCGGAGCTACTCCGGCCCAAGCACAAGGAGTTCCCGTGAATCAGGCCCCCGGTTTCTACCGCTACAAAGTCGGCGACATCACGGTAACCGCAATCAATGACGGCTTCGCCAAGCGGCCGCTGGAAGGCTTCGTTCGCAATGCCGAGCTCACCGACGTCAAGAAGGCGATGGCAAGCGCCTTCCTGCCGCAGGATGCTCTCAACATCACCTTCACCACGCTGGCGATCCAGAGTGGCGGCAAGCTCACGCTGATCGACACCGGCAACGGCGATTCCGGCGCTCCGACCTCCGGGAGCTGGATGGCGAACTTCAAGGCCGCCGGCTTCGACCCCAAGGACGTCTCGAGCATCGTGTTCAGCCATTTCCACGGCGACCACATCAACGGATTCCGGCTCAAGGACGGTGCCGCTGTCTTCCCGAACGCCGAAGTCATGGTGCCGGCCGCCGAATGGGCGTTCTGGATGGACGACGCCAAGATGAACGCGGCCCCGGACGCCATGAAGGGCGCCTTCGCCGGCGTGCGGCGCGTCTTCGGCCCGGTCGCGAAGGAAGTGAAGCAGTTCGAGCCCGGCAAGGACGTCATTCCGGGGCTCACGCCGGTTGCGGCACCGGGACACACGCCGGGCCACACCGTCTTCGCCCTCACCTCGGGCAACGGCAAGCTGATGATCATGTCGGACACCACCAATCACCCCGCGCTCTTCGTGCGCAACCCGGACTGGTCGGCCGTCTTCGACATGGATGGCGCGCAGGCCGCCGCCACCCGGCGCAAGCTGCTCGACATGGTTTCTGCCGACCGGATGCAGGTCGCGTTCTACCATGCTCCCTTCCCGGCGGTCGGGCACATCGCGAAGGACGGGAACGGCTTCGAGCTCGTCCCGGTGCAGTGGACCCCGGCGATCTGAACAGACCGCAGTTCCGCATGTCTTCGAGGCCGGGCACGCAGCCCGGCCTTTTTCGCGGGCACGGCCTTGTTGCAGCCATCGCCTCGTGACTTCTGGCTCGCTCGTGTTAAGCCTGCCCCGATGCCGCAGGGCCTGCCGCTTCAGGATACGCTATGACCGAACGCTTCGGCGCGATCTCATTCGTCGCCAGTGATACCCCCGAAGCGCTGGCTGCGCTCGACAGGCTGGTCGAGCGCTATGGCAACGCCGATCCGGCGGAAGCCGACGTCGTGGTCGCGCTTGGTGGCGATGGGCTGATGCTGCAGACCCTCCACCGCTTTCTTGGTACCGGAAAACCGATCTACGGGATGAACCGGGGCTCGGTCGGCTTCCTGATGAACGAGTTCAAGGAACGAGGGCTGCGCAAGCGCCTCGAGGCGGCCCAGCGCAGCGTCGTGCACCCGCTGTCGATGCAGGCGACCGACTGCAGAGGAAGCTCCGTACAGGCCAAGGCGATCAACGAAGTCTCGCTGCTGCGCCGTTCCTACCAGGCCGCGAAGCTGCGCATTTCCGTTGACGGGCAGGTTCGCCTCACCGAACTCATCGCCGACGGCGTGCTGTTGGCGACGCCCGCCGGCTCAACTGCCTACAACCTCTCGGCCAATGGCCCGATCCTGCCGCTCGATGCGCCGCTGCTGGCGCTGACCCCGATCTCGGCCTTCCGCCCCCGCCGCTGGCGCGGTGCATTGCTGCCTGACCACGCAAAGGTTTCGATCGAGGTTCTGGAAGCCGACAAGCGCCCCGTCAGCGCGGTCGCCGACCATACCCAGATCGATGAAGTCAGCGCCGTCTCGATCGAGATCGACCGCGATGTCGATCTCGTCATGCTGCACGATCCCGGCCACAGCCTGGACGAACGCATCCTGCGCGAGCAGTTCGGCTACTGACGGTCTTCAGGCGACGTCGCGTAGATCGCCGGTTTCCAGCTCGACGAGGAAGGCCGGATCGGCCTCGACCAGCAGGGCAAGAGCGGCATCGTCCGCGAGCGTATCCGCGAGGATTCGCGATTCCTCGCGGGCTGCCTCGGCATCCATGCGCCGCAGCAACGCCAGCAGCGAGTCGGCCTCCGCTCCCTCCATTCCCTCGCAGGCGATGAGGACGTCGCGCAGCAAGGTGCGGTCGATACCGGGCCGCGCCCCACCGGCGTCGAAGCCGCGCGCGTTGAGGGCGAGGATCGCCGCCGTAAAGGCGGGTTCGAGCGAACCCGGCAGCCCAGCCTTGCGGCAGAGCGCCTTGAGCCCCGCTCCCCGCTTGTCGCGCAGCAGCACCGCCACCCGCCCCGCCGGCAGGCCGGACAGCGAAACGAAGGCGGCCTCCGCCAGTGCCGGCTCGCCGCTCAGCAGCGAGCGCAGGATCAGCCCCGGCGTCAGCCTGCCGGTGACGCGAAGAACCTCGACGATCGCCGGCGCATCGGTTGCTTCGCCACCTGCGGCAAGGGCCACCGCGACACGCTCCGTCGCCTCGCGCGCCAGCCGCTCGCTGCGCTCGGGCGTCAGCCAGCCGCAACCGGCAACGAAGCTCGCCAGCGTCGCGGAGACGCGCGCAGCGATCGCCTGCCGCAGGCCGGTCGGCAGGTCCGGGCGCTCCAGCAGGGCCTCGCGCAATGCGCCGCTGTCGCCGAAGCGTTCGATCATGCGCTCGAGCGAGAACTCGGGAATATCGGCACCACGATTACCGGCGAGCGTGATCAGGGCTTCCTCGCAACCGACCTCCGCCAGCGCAGCGCAGACACCGAGCGGAAGGCCCCGGCGCATCGCGATCGCACGCTGGGCCAGCCTGTCCCCGATGGCGGCGGCATCGACGAGATCGGCCTCGGTCAGCACCGGCGAATGTGCCAGCACCAGCGCCGCGACATCGCTTTGCTCCGCGATCAGGCCGAGCGCGAGATTGCGCGGAGTGCGCAGCGACGGTGCCATTTCCTCGGCAATCGCCCGGCGTACCGACGGCGAGGGATCGTCGATCAGCGCCAGCAGCGCCGTCTCCGCCTCTTGCCGATCCTCATCCGACATTTCTGAGCGCAGGTAGGCTCCCGCAAGCGCTGCGGCACCCGCTGCGCGCGCTTCGGCCGGGGCCGTGCGGGCCCAGAGCAGGAAACGGCGAACGATCATGCTCCGCCCCGCTGGATCATGAAGGAAGACAGATCGAGCGGCGCGCGACGCGTCCTGCCCGTTGCCTGCGGCGCCGCCGCGGCGGTGGAAGCCGTCAGCTCGCTCGGCCGCGACGGCGGCAGCGGAGCATTCACGACCTGGCCGGAAACGCTGGCAGTAGCCGAACCGGCTGATGTGCCAGCGTCGGATGCGATCGTCGCATCGCTCTGACCCGGGCGCGGGAAGTAGCGCTCGCCGCGTTCGAGCGACGCCGTCCTGGTACCGCCACGGCTCGGTGTCGTCCACAGATTGGCCACAGCCTTCGAAACCGGATCGCGGGAGCCGCCCGTCGAGAACAAACCGACCAGACCTCGCGCCCGCTCAGGGCGCAGCGCCGCCGCGATCTCGACCGGCGGCATGTCGCCCTGCCCCGGCTGGACGCCTAGCGTCGTTGCCGCTGCGACCTGGGTGCCGGCATGGCTCGCCGCCAGCACGCCATAGACCTCCTGTGCGCTGCGCGCCCGGCCGGCCTTGTCGTAGAAGATCGAGCGATTGGCCGCTGCCGCCTCCGGGAAATCCTGCGCCGCGACACGGTTGGGGTCGCTCGTCGCCGCCTTGATCAGATCGGAGGCGCCGCGCGCGCCCAGCACATGCGCCATGTAGAGTTCGCCAGCCTGCGGCTGGCGCCCGAGGGTGCCGGCAAGCTGGTCGCGGTTCTTCTGCGTCAGGGCTCCGGCCATCACGGCCGCGACCTGCGGGTCGTTGCGCAGCTGCAGGATTTTCTCGCGCGCCGCCGGATCGGAGACAGTCAGGCGCCCACCGCTCTCGGAGATGGCGTCGGCATATTGCGAGAGCCCCTGCTTGGGCCCTTCCTGCTTCACCATGGCGAGCCAGGTCTGCTCGATGAACTGGAACAGACCCGTCGCGCTAGAGGTCTTGGCCTTCGCCTCCGGCTCCAGTGAGGACTCACGCTGGGCCGTCTTGAGCAGGTAGTCGAAGCCCGCCCCCGTCCGCTCCGCGCCCTGGCGGATGGCGCTTACGACCGGGTTGGCTGGTTGCGCCTCGCGTGTCTGCGGCGTGGTGAAAAGGAACATCTGGAGCCTTCGGCATGCGGCTTCCGCGCATTGCGGAAAGCGCAATCCGAACCATGCTCCATTATGGTAAGCGAACCGTTAAGCGCCCCTTCGCAAAGCTTAACGCGACGCTTTCCACTTCCCTCCCGGCAGATGGCATTCTACGACTTCTCGTGCCGGCTCAGCGGCCGGCGGATGCGAAGGCGGAGGCGTCTATGGCGGATATGGTGCGTCACAAGCGTGGCGGGATCTATTTCGAGGATTTTCAGGTCGGCGCAGTGATCGAGCACGGCCTGACCCGGACCGTCACGCAGATGGACAACATGCTGTTCTCCAACATGACGCTCAACCCGCAACCCCTTCATATCGATGCGCATTTCTGCGCGACAGAAACCGAATGGGGCAAGCCGCTGATGAATTCGCTCTTTACGCTCGGACTGATGATCGGCATTTCGGTGAACGACACCACGGTGGGCACCACCATCGGCAATCTGGGCATGACCGACGTCGCGTTCCCGGCCCCCCTCTTCGAGGGCGACACGGTGAACTGCACCACCGAGATCGTCGCGAAGCGCGAGTCGCGTTCACGCCCCGATGCCGGCATCGTCGACTTCCTGCACAAGGCCTACAAGCAGGACGGCACGCTCGTCGCGCAATGCCGTCGCCAGGCCTTCATGCGCAAGCGCCCCGCGCCCGCCACGATCGCGGTCTGACGACATGCGCTCGCTCCTGTTCGTGCCGGGCGACAGCCCCAAGAAGCAGCAGAAGGGCCTGGAGATCGGCGCCGACGCCCTGATCCTCGACCTTGAGGATTCCGTCGCGCTCGATGCCAAGCCGTCGGCGCGCGAGATCACCCGCGCCTTCCTGGACGCCACACGTGCATTGCCGAAGCGCCCGCTGCTGATCGTACGGATCAACGGCCTCGCGACCGGCATGAGCGACGCCGATCTCGACGCGGTGATGCCCGGCGCCCCGGACGCGATCATGCTGCCGAAATCGGAAGGCGGCGCTGATGTCGGCCACCTCGCCGCCAAGATCGCCGTGCGCGAGGCGGAGTGCGACCTGCCGGACGGCACCACGCGAATCCTGCCCATCACGACGGAGAACGCCAAGGGCATCTTCGGGCTTGGAAGCTATAGTCGTTCCTCGCACCGCCTGATGGCGTTGACCTGGGGGGCCGAGGATCTCTCGGCCGACCTCGGGGCCGAAACCAATCGACTCGAGGACGGCAGCTACACGGATCCCTATCGGCTCGCCCGCTCGCTCACGCTGTTCGGCGCGACGGCGGCACAGGTCGATGCGATCGACACCGTCTTCACCAATTTCCGTGACGAAGCTGCCTTCCGGGCGGAATGCCTGGCATCGCGTCGCGATGGCTTCACCGGCAAGATGGCGATCCATCCGGCGCAGGTCGCGCCGATCAACGAGATCTTCTCGCCCTCGCCGGCCGCGCTAACCAAGGCCGAGCAGGTCGTGGCGCTGTTCGCGGCCAATCCGGGCGCCGGCGTCATCGGCCTCGACGGCGAAATGCTCGATCGCCCCCATCTCATCAAGGCGGAGCGCCTTCTCGCGCGGGCTCGCAAACCGGTTGAATGACTGGCGGGAGACGATTCGAATGACTCAGGTTTTCGCCATCTCGGGCATGCATTGCAGCGGCTGCGCCGGGCGCGTCCAGCGGGCGGCCGATGCGCTGGTACCGGGCGCGCAGGTCACGC
>NZ_JBIWYK010000196.1:0-5824 GCF_044752385.1 Allobosea sp. CER48
GCCGTTTGGTGACGAAAGCTCTGCCGCTCGGGAACGCGCTTCCTCTCCCCGTCCTGTTTTCCGCACGCTTATCCGCTTGCACGAACGCCGCTTTTGACATAAAGATATCTTTATATCTTTTTTCCTGCGGCGAGGGAGTGCGATAGCGTGCGGCAGCCGACAGCATTGTCCTCCGATGTGCTTCTCGCCGGCCTGCGGGCTGCGGGCGAGGAGACACGCCTGCGAATCCTGGCGCTGCTTTCCGAGGGCGAGCTTTCCGTCTCCGACCTGACCGACATTCTCGGCCAGTCGCAGCCGCGTATCTCCCGCCACCTCAAGCTGCTCGCCGAGGCCGGGCTGGTTCGGCGTTCGCGCGAAGGGGCGTGGGCCTTCTTCCGGCTCGACGAGACCGGGCCGGGCGGCGCCTTCGCCGCCTCGCTCGCCGCCTGGCTCGACCGCACCGATCCCGTGCTCGCAGCCGATCGCGAGCGGCTGGCGGCGGTGCGGGCGAACCGTGCCGAGGCGGCGCAGAGCTATTTCGCCAGCGTCGCGCGCGACTGGGACCGGCTGCGGAGCCTGCATGTGCCCGATCATGCCGTCGAGGCGGCGGTCGAGGACGCGGTCGGCGAGGGGACGCCGGGCGCCATGCTCGATCTCGGCACCGGCACGGGCCGCATGCTGGAGCGGATCGCGCCGAAATTCGGCCGTGCGGTCGGCGTCGATGCCAACCATGCGATGCTGGCGGTGGCCCGCGCCAATCTGGAGCGGGCGGGGCTGTCGCGCGTGGAGCTCCGGCAGGGCGACATCTATGCGCTGCCCTTCGCACGCGGCTCATTCGACCTCGTCATCGTCCACCAGGTGCTCCACTTCCTCGACGACCCCGGCCGGGCCGTGCGGGAGGCCGCGGCAATGCTGGCGCCGGGCGGACGGCTGATCGTCGTCGATTTTGCGCCGCACGACATGGAATTCCTGAGGACCGAGCATGCGCATCGCCGGCTCGGCTTCTCGCGGCAGCAGATCGCCGGCTGGTTCGCCGAGGCCGGTCTCTCCTGCGACCTGTCCCGTGAAGTCACCCTGGCCGATGGCGGCTCCGGGCAATTGCCGGTGATGCTCTGGCGCGGACGCGACCGGCGCGTCCAGTCCGATCCGCCGGTCCATACGATCGATCTAGAGGTTGCGTGATGAACGCTTTTCGCCCCAGCCGGCATGGCTCGCGCCGCCCGCGCGTTTCCTTCGAGTTCTTTCCGCCCAAGACGGCCGAGATGGAAGTTTCGCTCTGGGAGAGCGTGCGCCGGCTCGAGCCGCTTTCGCCGGCCTTCGTCTCGGTGACCTATGGCGCCGGCGGCTCGACGCGCGAGCGCACCCACGCCACCGTCAAGCGCATGGTCGAGGAGACCGCGCTGAAGCCGGCCGCCCATCTCACCTGCGTCTCGGCCTCGAAGGCCGAGGTCGACGAAGTCATCCGCTCCTATTGGGATGCCGGCGTCCGCCACGTCGTGGCGCTGCGCGGCGACCCGGCCGGTGGCCTCGGTACGCCCTATGAGGCGCATCCGGAGGGCTACCACCAGACCTCCGATCTCGTTGCCGGGCTCAAGCGCATCGGAGATTTCGAGATCACCGTCTCGGCCTATCCGGAGAAGCACCCGGAAGCGGCCTCGCTCGATGCCGATATCGACGCGCTGAAGAAGAAGGTCGATGCCGGTGCCACCCGGGCGATCACCCAGTTCTTCTTCGATAACGACGTCTATTTCCGCTATCTCGACAAGGTCCGCGCACGTGGCATCGAGATCCCGATCCTGCCCGGCATCGTGCCGGTGCAGAACTTCAAGCAGACGGCCGGCTTCGCCCGCCGGACCGGCGCGAGCGTGCCGCAATGGCTGGCCGACCGCTTCGAGGGGCTGGAGGACGACGCGGCGACGCGCCGGCTGGTGGCCGCTGCCGTTTGTGCCGAGCAGGTGCTCGACCTGATCGACCGCGGCGTCACCGATCTGCATTTCTACACGATGAACAAGGCCGATCTCGTCTACGCCATCTGCCATCTCGTCGGCTTGAAGCCCGAGAAGCCGGCGGCGCAGGCGGTGGCGGCGGAGTAAGCCTATGTCGGACTTCAAGCCAGCCCCCGTCGACGGCGCCGAGATCGAACGCTCGCTGCGCCAGGCCGCGCGCGAGCGCATCCTCGTGCTCGATGGCGCGATGGGCACGCAGATCCAGGACCTCAAGCTCTCCGAGGCGGATTTCCGCGGCGAGCGCTTCAAGGGCTTCAACCACGATCTCAAGGGCAACAACGACATCATCGCGCTGACGCAGCCCGATGCGCTGCGCGACATCCATCTCGCCTATTTCCGGGCGGGCGCCGACATCGTCGAGACCAACACCTTCTCCGGCACCGCGATCGCCCAGGCCGATTACGGCATGGAGGCGCTGGTCTACGAACTGAACGTCGCATGCGCCCGGCTCGCGCGTGAGGCGGCAGCCATCGCGCAGAAGGAGGACGGGCGCCGCCGCTACGTCGCGGGCGCCATCGGCCCGACCAATCGCACGCTCTCGATCTCGCCCGACGTCAACAATCCCGGCTTCCGCGCGGTGACCTTCGACCAGGTCCGCGAGTCCTATGCCGAGCAGGTCAACGGACTGATCGACGGTGGCTCGGAACTGCTGCTGATCGAGACGATCTTCGACACGCTCAATGCCAAGGCCGCGATCGTCGCGATCGAGCAGGTCTTCCGCAGCAAGGGCGTCCGCCTGCCGGTGATGATCTCCGGCACGATCACCGATCTCTCCGGCCGCACGCTTTCCGGCCAGACCGTCGAGGCGTTCTGGAACGCGGTGCGCCATGCCGCGCCGCTGACCGTGGGCCTCAACTGCGCGCTCGGCGCGCGCGAGATGCGGGCGCATATCAAGGACATGTCGCGCGTCGCGGACACCCTGATCTGCGCCTATCCGAATGCCGGCCTGCCCAACGAATTCGGCCTCTACGACGAACGGCCGGAAGCGACCGCAAAGATGCTGGCGGAGTTCGCCGATGCCGGCTTCGTCAATGTCGTCGGCGGCTGCTGCGGCACCACGCCCGGCCATATCGCGGCGATCGCCGAGGCCGTCGCCGGCAAGGCGCCTCGCCAGATCCCGGAGACGAAGCCCTATCTGCGGCTTGCCGGCCTGGAGCCCTTCACGCTCGACGAGACCATTCCCTTCGTCAACGTCGGCGAGCGCACCAATGTCACCGGCTCGGCCAAGTTCAGGAAGCTGATCACCGCCGGCGATTATGCCGCCGCGCTCGACGTGGCGCGCGACCAGGTCGCCAACGGCGCGCAGGTCATCGACATCAACATGGACGAGGGCCTGCTCGATTCCGAGAAGGCGATGACCGAGTTCTGCAACCTGATCGCCTCGGAGCCGGATATCAGCCGCGTGCCGATCATGGTCGACTCCTCCAAGTTCCCGGTGATCGAGGCCGGTCTCAAGACGATCCAGGGCAAGCCGATCGTCAACTCGATCTCGATGAAGGAAGGCGAGGAGGCCTTCCTCGAGCAGGCCCGCATCTGCCGGCAATATGGCGCGGCGGTGGTTGTGATGGCCTTCGACGAGGTCGGCCAGGCCGATACCTTCCAGCGCAAGATCGAGATCTGCACCCGCGCCTACAAGCTCCTGACCGAAAAGGCCGGCTTCCCGCCCGAGGACATCATCTTCGACCCGAACATCTTCGCGGTGGCGACGGGCATCGAGGAGCACGACAACTACGGCAACGACTTCATCGACGCGACCCGCGCGATCCGCGAGACGCTGCCGCATGCCCATATCTCGGGCGGCGTGTCGAACCTGTCCTTCTCCTTCCGCGGCAACGAGAAGGTGCGCGAGGCGATGCACTCCGTGTTCCTCTACCACGCCATCAAGGCGGGCATGGACATGGGCATCGTCAATGCCGGCCAGCTCGGCTCCTATGACGATCTCGATCCCGAGCTGCGCGAACTCTGCGAGGACGTCGTCCTCAACCGCCGCAAGGATTCGACCGAGCGGCTGCTGGAGGCCGCGCCGCGCTTCAAGGGCGACGGCTCCGTCGCGACGTCGGGCAAGGACCTCGCCTGGCGCGAGCTGCCAGTGGAGAAGCGGCTGGAGCATGCGCTGGTCGCCGGCATCACCGAGTTCATCGACATCGATACGGAGGAAGCCCGCCTGAAGGCGGAGAAGCCGCTGCACGTCATCGAGGGGCCGCTGATGGCCGGGATGAACGTGGTCGGAGACCTGTTCGGCGCGGGCAAGATGTTCCTGCCGCAGGTGGTGAAGTCCGCTCGCGTGATGAAGCAGGCCGTCGCCTATCTCATGCCGTTCATGGAGGAGGAGAAGCGCCTCAACGGAGGCGCCGAGCGCGCCGCCGCCGGCAAGGTGCTGATGGCGACGGTGAAGGGCGATGTCCACGACATCGGCAAGAACATCGTTGGGGTCGTGCTCCAGTGCAACAACTACGAGGTGATCGACCTCGGCGTGATGGTGCCGACGCAGAAGATCCTCGACACCGCGCGCAAGGAGAAGGTCGACATCATCGGCCTCTCAGGGCTGATCACGCCCTCGCTCGACGAGATGGTGACGGTGGCCTCCGAGATGGAGCGCGAGGGTTTCGACATCCCGCTGCTGATCGGCGGGGCGACGACGAGCCGCGTCCATACCGCAGTGAAGATCCACCCGGCCTATGAGAAGGGCCAGACGGTCTATGTCACCGACGCCTCGCGCGCGGTCGGCGTCGTCTCGAGCCTGCTCTCGCAGGACCAGAAGCCGGCCTATGTCGACGGGCTCAAGGCGGAATACGCCAAGGTGGCCGACGCGCATCGCCGCTCGGAGGCCGAGAAGCAGCGCCTGCCGCTGGCCAAGGCCCGCGCCAACGCCTTCAAGCCGGACTGGGCGAGCTATGTCCCGCCGAAGCCGAGCTTCCTTGGCACCCGCGTGTTCCGGACCTACGACATCGCCGATCTCGTGCCGGTGATCGACTGGACGCCGTTCTTCCAGACCTGGGAACTGAAGGGCCGCTTCCCGGCGATCCTGCAGGACGAGAAGCAGGGCGAGGCGGCGCGCGCGCTCTGGGACGATGCCCAGGCGATGCTGAAGCGCGTCGTCGAGGAGCGCTGGTTCAACCCGAAGGCCGTGATCGGCTTCTGGCCGGCGAACGCCGTCGGCGACGACATCCGCCTCTATACCGGCGAGAGCCGGCAGGAGACGCTTGCCACCTTCCACGGCCTGCGCCAGCAGCTTTCGAAGCGCGACGGCAAGCCGAACATGTGCATCTCCGACTTCGTCGCGCCGGAAGGCGGTGCGTCGGACTATATCGGCGCCTTCGTGGTGACGGCAGGCGCCGAGGAGGAGCGCATCTCCGAGAAGTTCGCGCGCGACAACGACGATTATCGCTCGATCATGGTCAAGGCGCTGGCGGACCGCTTCGCCGAGGCCTTCGCCGAGCGGATGCACCAGCTCGTCCGCAAGGAGTTCTGGGGCTATGCGCCGGACGAGACCTTCAGCAACGAGGAGCTGATCCGCGAGGAGTATCGCGGCATCCGCCCGGCGCCCGGCTATCCGGCCCAGCCCGACCACACCGAGAAGGAGACGCTCTTCCGGCTGCTGGAAGCCGAGCGGCGCGTCGGCGTGAAGCTGACCGAGAGCTATGCGATGTGGCCGGGCTCGTCGGTTTCCGGTCTCTACCTCGCCCATCCCGATGCCTATTACTTCGGCGTCGCCAAGGTCGAGCGAGACCAGGCCGAGGACTATGCCGCGCGCAAGGGCATGAGCGTGGAGGAGGTCGAGCGCTGGCTCGCGCCGATCCTCAACTACGACACTGCGGCCTATCGTCTGCAGGCCGCGG
>NZ_JBIWYK010000197.1:0-5812 GCF_044752385.1 Allobosea sp. CER48
CCTGTGACGGGCTCGCTTCGCGACAGGCCGGCGAGCTCGGCCCAGAGTCCCTTCTCGGCGGTGACATCCTGCTTGGAACCGAAGATGCGCAGCGGCCGGCCATGCTGATGGCCGACGCCGACAAGGAGGCGCATCCAGCGCTTCTCGCCCGTCGCAGCCCTGATCCGGCAGTCCAGCGCAAATCCCTGTCCGGTGCTGATCGCCCGGCTGCGCAGCTGGTTCATCTCGCGGCGCGAGCGCTCCTCATAGAGGTCGAGGGTCGCGCTCCGGTAGATGGCGGAGCCGCGCTTCAGGCCGAAGAGGTCGTAGACGCCGTCCGTCCAGCTCAGCGACTCGTTGGAGAGATTGCACTCCCAGGCGCCGAGGGCGGCGCCAGCGACGGCGCGGTCGTAGAGGGGCTGCGTTGCCGCGATGAGCTGCTGGCTGTTCAAGGCGCCCCTCCTTTGCCTGCCGGTAGGTCAAGCCTAGGTCGCGTCCGTTAAGGGACCTTTGCGTTTCGCCCGAGGATGCCGCTTATTCACTCGCGCCGCAGCGCCTCGATCGGATCGAGCCGGGCGGCACGCCGGGCCGGATAGAAGCCGAAGAAGACGCCGATCAGCCCGGAAACGCCGACCGCGATCAGGATCGTCTGGATCGAGATCACCGAGGGCCAACCCGCGACATGGGCGATGGTCAGCGCCGCGGCGATGCCGAGCGCGACGCCGGCCGCGCCGCCGATGGTCGCCAGCGTCGTCGCCTCGATCAGGAACTGGGTCAGCACGGCGCTCTGACGGGCGCCGACCGCAAGGCGCAGGCCGATCTCGCGGGTGCGCTCGGTCACCGAGACCAGCATGATGTTCATGATGCCGATGCCGCCGACGAGCAGCGAAACGGCGGCGACAGCCGCGAGCAGCCATGAGAGCGTCGTGGCGGCGGCGGTGGCGGTGTTGGCGATCTCGGTCAGGTTGCGGACGATGAAATCGTCCTCCTGATCCTCCATCAGCCGGTGGCGCTGGCGCAGCAGCGCGGTGACCTCGGCGATGCCGGGATTGATCGCCTCTTCGTTGGCGAACTTCACCATGATGCTCTGCACCGAGCGATCGCGGGCGTAGTTGCGGCCGACGATGCGGCGCCGGCCGGTGTCGAGCGGCACGAAGATGACGTCGTCCTGATCCTGCCCGAGCGCCGACTGGCCCTTCGGCGCCATCACGCCGATGACCTTGAAGGGCACGTTGCGAATGCGGAACTGCTGGTCGAGCGGGTTTTCCTCGCCGAAGAGGTTGCGCGCGACCGTCTGGCCGATCACGGCGACGATCTCGCCCTTGCGCAGCTCCTCCGGCTCGAACAGCCGGCCGTCGGCGAGCTCCCATTCGCGGGCGGCGAAGAAGTCGAGATTGGTGGCGGTGATCTGCGTCGACCAGTTGGTGCCGGCATAGACCGCCTGGGCGCGGGTGACGATGACCGGGGCCGCGGCGGTGGCGTCCTCGACCTCCTTGAGGATTGCGCCTGCATCCTCGTCGGTCAGGGTCGAGGAGGCGCCGGCGCCGAGCCTGACGCCGCCCTGCGTGACGTTGCCGGACTGGATGATCGCGAGATTGGCGCCGAGCGACTTGATCTGGCCGGTGACGCGCTCGCGCGCACCGGAGCCGATCGCCACCATGGCGATGACGGCGGCGACGCCGATGATGATGCCGAGCATGGTCAGCGCCGAGCGCAGCGCATTGGCGCCGATGGCGGAGAGGGCCGAGCGGATGGCTTCGACGAGGCTCATGCCGCGGCCTCCGGCAGGGCGGCGCCGGCATCGAGCGCCGCCAGCGCGGCGCGCGCATCCGCCGGCTCCTGCCTGATGTCGCTCAGCAGGTGGCCGTCGCGGAAGCGGATCAGCCGGCGGGCATGGCGGGCGACCTCGGCGTCATGCGTGACGAGGACGACGGTGACGCCCTCGCTGTTCAGGTCCTGGAAGAGGGCGAGGATCTCGAGCGCCGTGCGGCTGTCGAGCGCGCCGGTCGGCTCGTCCGCCAGCAGGAGGCGCGGCTCGTTGACCAGTGCCCGCGCGATGGCGACGCGCTGCTGCTGGCCGCCGGACAGCTGCATCGGGCGATGATGCGCGCGCTCGGCCAGGCCGACGCGCGCCAGCGCCGCAAGCGCACGCCGCCTCCGCTCGGCCCGCGCGACGCCGGCATAGACCATCGGCAGCTCGACATTGGCGCAGGCGTCGATGCGGGGCAGCAGGTTGAACTGCTGGAAGACGAAGCCGAGCTTGCGGTTGCGCAGCTCGGCGAGGCCGTCGCTGGTCAGCGTCTCCACCGCGACGCCGTCGAGCACGTAATGGCCGGCGCTCGGCCGGTCGAGGCAGCCGATCAGGTTCATGAAGGTCGATTTGCCGGAGCCGGACGGGCCCATCACCGCGACAAGATCCCCGGCCTCGATCGCAAGCGAGACCTTGTCTAGCGCCGTGACGCGGCCGGAATCGAGATCGTAGACTCGGGTCAGGTGGCGGGTTTCGATCAGGGGCATTGCGGCGCCCTCAGAACAGCCGGGGTCCGCGCGGGCGGTTGGCGACCGGTTCCGGTGCCGCCGTGGCGCGCGGGCCTCCGCCGGTCACCACCTGCGTGCCCTCCTTGACTTCGCCGCCCATGAGTTCGGTGAAGGCGCCGTCGGTCGGGCCCAGCATGATCGGCACCGGCCTGGGCTGCCCGGTCTCGTCGAGCACATAGACCCGGCCCGGAACGCCCTGGCGCGGCGTCGTTCGGCCTTCCTGCATGATCGCCTCGAATTTGGCGCGGCGTTCCGGATCGAGGGCGGCGCCGATCCTGGCGATGAGTTCGTTGCGCGCGGCGCGGAAGGCGGCGCGGCGCTCCTCGGGCGAGAGCCCGGCCATCGCCTCGCGCGTGCCGCGACGTTCCCTGAGGATTTCGGCGATCGCCTGCTTCTGTTCCGGAGTCGGCTGCAGCTCGGTCTCGATCCGCTCGCGCAGCGCGCCAGCGGCGCGCGGGCCGCGCTCCCCGCCAGTACCCTCCGCGGCGGGGCCGCCTGCGCCGGCGGCGGAGGGAGCAGGCGTCGCGCCGACCGGCCGGAAGCGCAGGGCGGCGTTGGGCACCCGCAGCGCATCCTCGCGATCCTCGGTGACGACCTGCAGATTGGCGGTCATGCCCGGCAGCAGGGCCATGTCGCGGTTCTGGACGCGTACGATGCCGGTGTAGGTCACGACGTTCTGGATGGTCTGGGCACCGAGGCGCACCATCTCGACCCGGCCCTGGAAGGTGCGGTTCGGGTAGGCGTTGACGGTGAAGGACACTGGCTGGCCGGGCTTCAGCCGGCCGACATCGGCCTCGTCGATATTGGCGTAGATGTCGATGACGCGCAGATCCTGCGCGATCTGGAACAGGGTCGGCGCCGAGAGCGAGGCGGCGACGGTCTGGCCGAGATCGACCTGGCGCTGGACCACGACGCCGTCGACCGGCGAGCGGATATCGGTGCGCTCGAGATCGATCAGGATGTCCCTGAGCTTGGCCTCGCGGCTGCCGATCAGGGCGATACCCGACTGGACCTGGCCTTCGGCGAGCTGGATGTCGGCATCGAGCCCCTTGAGCTCCGCCTTGGCCGAGGTGAGCTGCGCCTCGTTCGAGGCGAGCGTCGCGGTCTGGATCTCGACCTGGGTGCGGGCGGTGTCGAGGTTCTGCTGCGAGCCGGTGCTACGGTTGAAGAGCTGGTCCTGGCGCTCGAAAGTGCGCTTGGCGTCGGCGAGTTGCGCGGTGGTGCGGTCGCGCTGCGCCTCGATGTCGCGGATGACCGAATCGGCCTTGGTGCGGGCGGTGCGGGCACGATCGAGCTGGGCGCGCTTGACGATGAGATCGGCCCGGGCCTGTTCGAGGTCGGATTGCGCGGCGTCGCGCCGCGTCTTGATCTGGTCGCTGTTGAGGCGGGCGACGATCTGCCCGGCCTTCACCTGCGAATTGTAGTCGACGAGGATCTCGACGATCTGGCCGGAGAGCTGCGAGCCGACGAGGACGGTGGTGACCGGGGTGAGCGTGCCTGTGGCGCGCACGGCTGCGGTGATGTTGCCGCGGTCGATCGCCGCCAGCCGGTAGGCGGGTTCGTTGGCCGCGCCGCCGGCCGGGCGCAAGGCCCAGTAGCCGCCGGCCGCGACGAGCATGGCGAGCCCTGTTCCAATCAGCCATTTACGCAAGGTCGCGTCCCCATCCCGCCTGCACATCGGCGCAGTCGGCACGGAGTTTGCCAGAAAGCGGGGCGCCCGGCGAGTTAACTTCCTGCAATCTTTGGGTTAGCCACCGCTCAGGCGGTGCGCGAACCTTGAGTCGCCGCAACCAGATCCCGCAATGTCGTGATCGTCGATGAATCGGCGACGCCGTCGACCTTGTCCGGACGCCAGTGACGCTGGAAGGCCGCCACGACCGCTTCCAGCTTTGCATCGAAGACGCCGTCGACCGCGACGCCGTAGCCGAGCATGGCGAACATCGCCTGCAGCGCCTCGACCGGCTGGCCGCTCTCGCCGCGGGCAAAGAACCGGCCGCCCCGGATCGCCGCCGGTTCGGCCCAGAGCCCGACGCCGGCTTCGGCGAAGCGCCGCCACGGGAATTTCTCGCCGGGGTCGATCTTGCGGCCGGGCGCGATGTCGGAATGGGCGAGTACGCGCTCGGGCGGTATCGACCAGCGCTCGCAGATGTCGCGGCAGAGGTTCAGCGTCGCCGCGATCTGCTCCTCGGGATAGTCGGGCAGGCCGCCCGGATGGCCGGGATTGGCGATCTCGATGCCGATCGAGCAGGAATTGATGTCGGTCTCTCCGGCCCAGTGCGAGGCGCCGGCATGCCAGGCACGACGCCCTTCCGGCACGAGCTGGAGCGTGTGCCCGTTCTCGAAGACGAAATAATGAGAGGACACCTGCGAGACGGGGTTGCAGAGCCATTGCAGCGCCTCGCCGGCGACCGGCATGCCGGTGTAGTGCAGGATCAGCATGTCCGGCCGGCGACCCGGCGTCCCGTCCGCATGCTTGCGCTCGCCATGGTTCGGCGACGGGAAGACCTTGGCGGCGAAGCGGCTGTCGGGGGCCGCTGCTTCCGGCTTTCTGGCGGTGTCGGTCATGCGGGCGGGCTCAGGCGGGTTCGGGCGTCAGGTTGCGGCTCATGCCACGCTCCTTGCGGATCGTCTCCCAGGCGGCATTGATCGCCGAGAGGCGCCTGGTCGCGATCGCGACCGCTTCCTCGGGCAGGCCGCGGGCGATCTCGCGATCGGGATGGGTTTCCGAAACGAGCCGGCGGTAATGGCGCTTGAGCTCGGCATCGTCCATCTCGCGACTGGCGCCGAGGACGAGATAGGGATCGTCGGCGCGGCGGGCGTGGCGCGCCTCGATCCGCGCGAAATCCTTGTCGGCGATGCCGAAGATGCCGGCGACCGCGCGCAGATAGGCGTGCTCGGCCTCGTGGATGGCGCCATCGGCGGCGGCGATCAGGAAGAGCCCGTCGAGGACGTCCTCCAGAAGAGCGGGCTCGTCCCTGAAGGCGCCGGCGATCTGCCCGGCATAGGCCTCGAAGCCGGCGCTGGTCTGCTTGGCGAGGTCGAATAGATGCTCGATGCGCTGCTGCTGCTCCGGCGGGACCTCGACGATACGCCGGAAGGCGGTGACCTCGTCGCAGGTCACCACGCCGTCCGAGCGCGCCATCTTGGCGGCGAGGGCGACCAGGCCGGTCGTGAAGACGAGCTCGCGCGGGGCCGGGCCGAAGGGCGCGCCCTCGCGATCGACAAGCACATGGCCCGCAACCGCGCCGAGCAGGGCGCCGAGGGGGCCGCCGAGCACGAGCCCGAGCCCGCCGCC
>NZ_JBIWYK010000198.1:0-5767 GCF_044752385.1 Allobosea sp. CER48
GGAAGATACCAGCTCGCATCCGCCGGCAGTGACTCGCAGACGATGTCGATGCCGCTCGTTCCCCATGGATTGCAGCGGCAAATCCGCGCAATGCCGACCCAGCCACCCCGCCACAGCCCGAAGCGCTGGATCGCCTCATCCGTATAGGCGGAACAGCTCGGCCAGTGCCGACAATGGCGTCCGATCAGCATGGAAAGGCTGAGCTGATAACCACGAATTGCGAAATGCGCAGCGCGGCGCGGCAGAAGGGCAAGCCTTCGCAAGCGCGAAAATCTTTGCTTAACAAAGAGACGCTGGAATAGATCGTCTGCTTCGTTTCGTTCAGCCGTCACCAGAACCCGCTTTCCATTCCCGTTTTCAATTGCCTGATACCGGAAACATGATGCGCGCCGCCCGCTTTCGCCAAGCCTCCGTTCGCCATGCCCTCGTTCGCAACGCCCTCGCAGGCCTCGGACTTGCACTGAGCCTCGGCCTCGCCACGCCGGTTTCGGCCCAGCAGCGGCCTTACCTGCTCTGGCTCGATGGCAGCAAACTCGACATCGCCCATATCATCGGCCTGCCGCCGGCGCAGAACAGCCCCGAGGCCAAGGCCGAATTCGAGCAGGTGCAGCAGATCACGCAGGCTCGCACGCCGGAGCGCGAGAAGCAGGCGATCGCCGACCAACGTCAGGGGTTGGTGAACTTCCTGAACGGCATGGACACGAACTATGTCGACAACACGCATCGTGAGGTGCGGCTGCTGTTCCGCGAGGCGCAGGTCGAGCTCGGCATCCTGCTGAAGAGCGTCCATCGCCTCACCAATCGTCAGCGCCCGTTCCAGCTCTGGGCCAGGACCCGCGTCAAGCCCTGCCCCGGCGCGCGTCCGGACGGGACCTCGTTCCCCTCCGCCCACGCCGCGACCGCCGCGCTCTACGCGGAGCTGCTGAAGGCCGCCGTCCCCGCGATGTCGGACAAGCTCGAGGAGCGGGTGAAGAGCTACGACGAGAGCCGCCTTGTCTGCGGCTTCCACTTCCCGAGCGATCTCGTCGCCGGTGACAAGGTCGGCCGCGCGGTCGCCAAGGCGCTGTTGGCGGACCGCGCCTTCAAGGCCCGCTTCGACGACACGATCCCGGAGATCAAGGTCGCCTTCGGCGCGAAGTGATCAGGCGGCGGCTTCGCGCCGCCGCGCCTCGATCTGGTCGATCGCATCCACCACCGCATCGAAGGTCAGCATGGTCGAGGCGTGGCGCGCCTTGAAGTCGCGCACCGGCACGAGCACGGCGAGATCACCCCACTTGCCCTCGGGCGGCTCCGCATTCTCCTTCAGGATGGCGCGGGCCTGCTCGCGCACCAACCGCAACTCCCCGGCCGTCGAGCCGATGACGTGGCGTGCCATGATCGAGGAAGAGGCCTGCCCGAGCGCGCAGGCCTTCACCTCGTGCCCGAAGCCGGTGACGACCTCGCCCTCCATGGTGACGTCAACTGTCACGGTGGAACCGCATAGCTTCGAATGAGCCCGCGCCGTGGCGTCCGGAGACGACAGGCGCTGCAGCAGGGGGATGTTCGCGGCAAGCGCCAGAATGCGCTTGTTGTAGACGTCGTCCAGCATGGCTTGGTCTCTGGCGGCTCTGGAATGACCGGCTCGGGACTCCAATATAGGGTTGATCGCCGCGAAACGGGAGGGCATGGACATCCCTTCCGCCGCAAGGGCGTGAAACTTGTCGCCATGGCCTTACGGCCGCATCGTCCCAACGGGAGGCACCACATGATCCCTGTGGTTAAGTCCTTGTCCGTCGAGGGGGCCGTCGGCCCCTCCGCTGACAAGTTTCTGGTTCGCAAGCCGACGCAGGAGGATGCCGAGGCGGCCGTCCGCACGCTCATCCTGTGGGCTGGCGACGATCCGTCACGCGAAGGTCTGCTCGAAACACCGCAGCGCGTCGCGAAGGCGTATAAGGAACTCTATCGGGGCTATGCCGAGGATCCGCACGACATCCTCGACCGTGTCTTCGAGGAAGTCGAGGGCTACCAGGACATGATCCTGGTGCGCGACATCCCGTTCTATTCCCACTGCGAGCACCACATGGTGCCCTTCGTCGGCAAGGCGCATATCGGCTATTACCCGTCGAAGGGCGTGGTGGGCCTGTCGAAGCTCGCCCGCATCGTCGACGTCTATGCCCGCCGTCTGCAGACCCAGGAGACGATGACCGCGCAGATCGCCGATGTTATCGAGGAAGCGCTGGAGCCGCGCGGCATCGCCGTGCTGATCGAGGCCGAGCATATGTGCATGTCGATGCGCGGCGTCCAGAAGCAGGGATCCTCGACCATGACGTCGCAGTATCGCGGTCTCTTCCGCGAAGATCCTGCCGAACAGGTCCGCTTCTTCACCATGGTGAAGTCGCCGGGGCTATGACCCCGTGACCGGCTTCGCCCGGACGTGTCCTTGCAGGGCGCGCCGGCCGACGCGCCTTTTTCCCGTGATGGAGCCGCGATGAGTCTGTTTCCAGCTGCAGCCGACAAGCACGCCCTCGAGGAGGGGACGGTGCTGAGCCCCCGCTTCGACGCGAACGCCCTGGTGACAGTCGTCGCCACCGAGGCCGACAGCGGCGCGGTGCTGATGGTCGCACATATGAACGCCGAGGCGCTGAGGCGCTCGATCGAGACCGGCGAGGCCTGGTACTGGTCGCGCTCGCGCCAGGAACTCTGGCACAAGGGAGCGACCTCAGGCCAGATCCAGACGATCGTCGAGATGCGGGTCGATTGCGACCAGGACGCGATCTGGCTCAAGGTCAGGGTCGGCGGAGACGGCGGCTGCTGCCATACCGGCCGCTGCTCCTGCTTCTACCGCGTCCAGCCACTGCGGGAAGATGCGCGGAAGCCGCTCCTCGTCTGCACGTGAAACCGGCGCGCATCGGCAATGCTGCCGACGCGTCTTCACCATTCCGTCAAATGCGGCCGATAATGCCGACGAGGCCATGCTGTTCACCTTTCGCTCATCGGCTTCTGAGACCCTGAACCTCTGTGGAGGGACGGGTCCATGTTCTGGGACGATGCTGCACGGCGGGCTTTTGGCCTCGGCGGAGGTGGTGCCGCAATGAACGAGATGCGTTCGCTCGACGTGCAGCCGGTGGCTGTCCGCCCGAAGATCGGCCTGGCTCTCGGTGGCGGCGCGGCGCGCGGGTGGGCCCATATCGGCGCGCTCGAGGTCCTGATCGAAGCCGGTTTCGCCCCCGACGTGATCGCCGGAACATCGATCGGTGCGGTCGTGGGTGGCTGCTTCGCGGCGGGCAAGTTGCCTGAGCTTGCCGAATTCGCCACCAGCCTGACCAAGCGCCGCATCGTCGGCCTGATGGATTTCCATATTGGCGGCGCCGGTCTGATCTCCGGCAGCCGGCTCAAGCGGCTGCTCGACCAGCATCTCGGCAGCATCCGCATCGAAGAACTGCCGCATCGCTTCGTCGCGATCGCAACCGAACTCGGCTCCGGCCACGAGATCTGGCTGACGCATGGCCCGCTGGTCGAGGCACTCGGCGCCTCCTATGCCCTGCCCGGCGTTTTCGACCCGGTGCGACTCGGCGGTCGCTGGCTGATGGACGGCGCGCTGGTCAACCCGGTGCCGGTCACCGCGGCCCGCGCGCTCGGCGCGGACATCGTGATCTGCGTCAACCTGAACAACGACCTGTCGGGCCGGGGCACGATCATACAGAATCACGGCTCCGAGCCCGATCCGCTGGTGCCGGAACTGGAGGTGCGCCCCGAGCCGCGCTGGTACGACGGCATCAGCGGCGCAGCCAAGCGTGTTCGCAACATCGTCGGCCGCCCGGCCGAGAACCGCCCGGGGCTGGCCGGCGTGATGATCGACGCCTTCAACATCACGCAGGACCGGATCTCGCGCTCGCGTCTCGCGGGCGATCCGCCGGACGTGATGATCGGCCCCAAGCTCGGCCGCGTCGGCCTGTTCGATTTTCACCGCGCGGACGAGACAATCGAACTGGGGCGGCAGGCGGCGCAGCGCGCACTTGACGATATCGCAGCCCTCGTCGCCGCCAGCCACGTCGCGCCCGACGGCTGAGCCGGGCGCGCAGGCATCTCAGGCCATCGCGATATAGTCGCGCATGGCCTTGCTTTCGGCCTCGATCGCCGCAACGCGATGCTTGACCACGTCACCGATCGAGACGATGCCGGTTACGCGTCCGCTCTCGACGACCGGGACATGGCGGAAGCGGCCCATGGTCATGATCTCCATCAGCTCGTCGACACTGGTCTGCGGCCGGCAGGTCACGACCTTCGAGGTCATCGACCGCGAGACCGCGCTCTCCAGCGCGCCCGCACCAAGCTCGCCCAGAGCCCGGATGATATCGCGTTCGGACAGGATGCCGGCCAGCGCTCCGTCGGCTCCCATGACGACAACGGCACCGATGCGCTTCTCGCTCAGCGTCCGGATCGCCTCGGCCAACGTCCGGTGCGGCTGCACCGAGATGACCTCGCGCCCCTTGTCGCTCAGCAGTTGCTCGACATTCATGGAATACCCTCCTCGCAGGCGTGCCGTTGCCGGCACGCGGTTCCGCTGGGACTCCGCAAGCCGCCGGCAAACTCACGATGCCGTGGCGGCTCGAAGAGTGCTTCGCAATGATGCGAGTGTGGGGGAAGAGGCAGGCGCAGGCAAGGCTTACCGCCCTCTGGCAGGCCGCAGCCCGGCGTGGATCCGCGGCAGCACCGTTCAGTTGCGCTGCTGCCCCTGATCCAGCAGCGGGAACAACAGGAGCCCTACAACGAACCCGCCGATATGCGCCTCCCAGGCGATGCTCGTCTCTTCGCCAAAGATCGGCACGAGCCCGGCTCCGAACAGGATGTTCGTCGCGAACCAGATGGCGATGAAGAGCAAAGCTCTGGAATTGCGCCAGAGCTGGCCGAGCGGCTCGGCCGGTATCGCGCGGACGACCGCATCGTCGCCCAATTCGCCGAAGCGCAGGCCCGGCGAGAACACGAAGCGGATCGCCGCCGCGGTCGCTCCGGAGACGCCGGCCGAGGCGCCGACCAACGGCAGCACGTCGAGCTCGCGTGACCACCAATGGAGCAGCGCACCGCCGATCGTCGACAGTGCCATCAGGTTGAGGAAGCGGCTCGTCCCGAGCCGCCGCGCCACCGGACTGCCGAAGGCCGCGAGCCAGACCGCGTTCGACGCCAGATGCAGCCAGGAACCATGCAGGAAACCATAGGTCAGCAGTGTCCAGAGCCTGACGCCGCCATCCGCCAGAAGCAGCCGCACGAGCTGGAGCCGCTCGACCACATCCTGCCCCGCGGTGGTTTGCGCCATCGCTCCGACGACGTCCTCGAGCCGCCCCGGCGAGAGCCACAGCGTCAGCCGCGCCGGCACGAAGGCGAACCACGACATCAGGACGTAGTCGTTATAGTCGGAGAGCAGCGAGCGCCCCGCCTGAACCAACGTCAGGGCGGCAAGGAGCCAGACGATGGCGGGCGGCAGGTTGAACGCGGGCTCGCGCGGCGGAGCGGGATCTTGAGAAGCCATGCGGCGCCACAGTTGCCGAAGCGGCCACGGTGCGCAAGCGCCGGCTGGGCGCCGTGCAACGAAAAAGGGGAGAGGCTCGCGCCCTCCCCTTTTCCGCCGGCTATGACGCCGTCCGGTTGCTCCGGACGGCCGGTCACGCCCCCTCCACCTCTTGCCTCGGGCCGCTCCCGGCGCCGCGAATTCCGGAGCATTTGATACGCATTCTAACGATCTTCCACAAAGGTAAGATTTGGTTAACCCTAACAAATCCCCCTGCCTCGC
>NZ_JBIWYK010000199.1:0-5732 GCF_044752385.1 Allobosea sp. CER48
TCCTCCCATCGTCCCGCTCCGGGAGCCTGCCATGCCGCTCAGCCTCGACAAGACCCTGCTGACCACGATCCTCGTGCCCTGCATCTGGGGCACCACCTACATCATCTTCACCGAGACGCTGCCGGTGGATCACCCGCTGCTCATCGGAGCGCTCCGGGCCCTGCCCGCCGGCCTGCTGCTGATGGCGCTCGGCGCCGGCCTGCCGCCGCGCGACAAGCTGCTGCCTCTGGCGGCACTCGGTCTCGCCAATATCGGGCTGTTCTTCGCGCTGCTCTTCGTCAGTGCTGCCCGGCTGCCGGGCGGGCTCGCCGCGACGGTGGGCTCGACCCAGCCGCTGATCGTCGGCCTCCTGGCCTGGCCGCTGCTCGGCCGCCGTCCGGGCCGCTGGCAGGTCGTTGCCGCGCTGACCGGCCTCGTCGGCGTCGCCCTGCTGGTGCTCGATCCGCATGCCAAGCCTGACGCGATCGGCATCATCGCCGGCCTCGCCAGCGCCGCCTCGATGGCGACCGGCACCGTACTGATCGAACGCTGGGGCAAGATGGGCTCGCCGCTGGCGCTGGCGGCCTGGCAACTGACGCTCGGCGGGCTGATCCTGCTGCCCGTCGCCCTGCTGGTCGAAGGCCTGCCGCCAACGCCGACCGCGCTGAACGGTATCGGGCTGGGCTATCTCGTGCTGATCGGCACGGCCCTCACCTACTGGCTCTGGGTCAGGGGCATCACCACGCTCGGCGCCAGCGTTGCGTTTCTCGGCCTGCTCAGCCCGACGGTCGCGACCATCCTCGGCGCCGTCCTGCTCGGGCAATGGCTGGGCGGCATCCAGTTGCTGGGCATCGCGATCATCCTCGGCTCGACGATCGCGGGGATGGTGCTCTCGCGCCGGGCTGCGGCAGCAGCTGCTGCGCCTACGCCGCAACCCCGTACCGCTTGATCTCCCACTGGAGCTCGAAGCCGGAATTGTCCTTGACCCGCCGGCGGACCTCCTCGCCGAGCCCCTCCACATCGGCGGCCGTCGCGCCGCCGGTGTTGATCAGGAAGTTGCAGTGCATCTCCGAGACCTGCGCCCCGCCGATGCGCAGTCCGCGGCAGCCGGCAGCGTCGATCAGTTGCCAGGCCTTGCCGCCTTCCGGGTTCTTGAAGGTCGAGCCGCCGGTGCGTTCCTTGATCGGCTGGGCCGCCTCGCGCGCCTGCGTCACCCGGTCCATCTCGGCCTGGATCACCGCCTGCTCGCCCGGGCGCCCCTGAAACAGGGCCGAGGTGAAGATGATGTCGTGGGTCGACGCCGCGCTGTTGCGATAGGTGAAGCCCATCTGCGCATGGCTGAGCGTGACGATCTCGCCCTTGCGGGTGACGCCGCGCGCCTCCACCAGAACGTCGGTGGTCTCGCCGCCATGCGCACCGGCATTCATGCGCAGCGCTCCGCCGATCGAGCCGGGAATGCCGCGATAGAAGGCGAGCCCGTCGAGCGAGGCATCGGCCGCGGCACGCGCCACCTTGACGTCCGGCACCGCGGTGCCCGCCCGCAGCCGGTCGCCCGACTCCAGCCTGATCTCGCCGAAGGCCTTGCCACCGAGCCGGATCACGACGCCGGGAATGCCGCCGTCGCGTACGATCAGGTTCGAGCCGAGGCCGATCACCGTCACCGGGATCTCTTCCGGCAGCTTCGACAGCAGATAGGCGAGGTCCTCGTCGTCGGCCGGCGTGAACAGGGTTTGCGCGGAGCCGCCCACGCGGAACCATGTCAGCCCCGACAGGTCCTGGTTGGCGAGGAGCCGCCCCCGCAGGTCGGGGGCCGAGGCGCGAATGTCGGAGGAGAGGTCTTGGAATGCCATGGCGTCGCTTTAGAGCATGATGTTCCCGGGCGGAACAGGCCGTCTGCCCGGCTCAAGCCCGAGCATGACGGCGCAATTGCGGCGAACCCGCTCAGCCCAGCGCCTTGAGCTCGCCGGGCAGCGCATAGGCCCATTGCGTGATGTTGCCGGCGCCGAGGCAGACGACATAGTCGCCCGGGCCCGCGAGCTCCGCCACCATGCCGGCGAGCTTGTCCGGCCCCTCCAGCGCCAGCGCATGACGATGGCCGCGCGCCTTGATGCCGGCGACCAGCGAATCGCGGTCGGCGCCGGGGATCGGCGCCTCGCCGGCGGCATAGGTATCGGCCACGATCACCGTGTCGGCATCGTTGAAGCAGGCGGCGAAATCGTCGAACAGGCTGGAGAGCCGGGTGTAGCGATGCGGCTGCACCACAGCGATCACCTTGTTTTTGGTCGAGGCGCGGGCCGCCTTCAACACCGCGGCGATCTCGACCGGATGGTGTCCGTAATCGTCGAAGATCAGCGCGCCGTTCCACTCGCCGGTCTTGGTGAAGCGCCGCTTCACGCCGCCGAAGCCGGCCAGCGCCTCTCGGATGCGTTCGACGGGCACGCCGAGATCGTAGGCGACCGCGATCGCGGCCGTCGCGTTCAGCGCGTTGTGGTGGCCGGGCATCGGCATGACGAGATCGCGGATCACCTCGTCGCGCCCGTTCTTGCGGTCGCGGACCAGCAGGGTGAAGCGCGCCTGCCCGCCGGAGAGATCGATGTCGAGCAGGCGGAAATCGGCCTGGGGGTTTTCGCCATAGGTGATGACGCGCCGGTCGGTGATCTGCCCGACCAGGCCCTGGACCGTCGGATGATCGATGCACATCACCGCGAAGCCGTAGAACGGCAGGTTCTCGACGAAGGAGCGAAAGGCGCCCTTGATCGCGTCGAAGGTGCCGAAATGGTCGAGATGCTCGGGGTCGATATTGGTGACGATCGCCACGTCGGCCGGCAGCTTCAGGAAGGTGCCGTCGGACTCGTCGGCCTCCACCACCATCCAGTCGCTCTCGCCCATGCGCGCATTGGTGCCGTAGGCGTTGATGATGCCGCCGTTGATCACTGTCGGATCGAGCCCGCCTTTCTCCAGCAGCGTCGCGACCAGCGAAGTCGTGGTCGTCTTGCCATGGGTGCCGGCGATGGCGACGCAGGTCTTGAGCCGCATCAGCTCGGCCAGCATCTCGGCGCGGCGCACCACCGGCAGGCGCTTCTCGCGGGCGGCGAGCAATTCGGGATTGTCGCGCTTGATCGCGGTCGAAATCACCACGACCTCGGCCTCACCGAGGTTCTCCGCCTTGTGGCCGACGAAGGTGGTGATGCCCTTTTCGGCCAGGCGCTTGACGTTGGCACCGTCGGAAGCATCGGAGCCCTGCACCTTGTAGCCGAGATTGTGCAGCACTTCGGCGATGCCGGACATGCCGATGCCGCCAATGCCGACGAAATGGATGGAGCCGAGCTTCGGCGGCAGCTTCATGGTGGGTGAATCCTGTCAGTTCTGGGAATGGGCCGTGGCGATCACGAGATCGGCCAGGCGGTCGGCAGCGTCGGGGATACCCGCGCTCTTCGCGTTTGCAGCCATGCCAGTCAAGTGTTCGGGCTCGGCGAGCAGCCGCGAGAGTTCGCTGGCGAGCCGGCGCGGCGTGAATTCGGGTTGCAGGATTCTGACCGCGCCGCCCGCCCCTTCGAGGAAAGCGGCATTGGCGGCCTGGTCCTGGTCGAGCGAGCCCGGCAGCGGTACCAGGATCGCCGGTCGGCCGATCACGGTGAGCTCCGCGATGGTCGAGGCGCCGGAGCGGGCGACGACCAGATGCGCTGCCGCCATCTGCGCCGGCAGGTCCTTGAAGAAGGGGGCGATCGTCGCCCGGATGCCGAGCTTGTCGTAGATGCCGCGCACGCGGTCGTCGTCCTCGGCCCGCGCCTGCTGGACGATGGTCAGCCGCGCCCGCTCGGCGTCGTCGAGGAGCTGCACCGCCGGCGGCACGATGTCGGCCATGATGCGCGCCCCCTGGCTGCCGCCGAAGACGAGCAGCTGGATCTTGCCGTCATCGCGCTGCGCATCGGCACGGCCGGCCGCCTCGATCACGGCGGGACGCACGGGGTTGCCGACATGGCGGCACTTGGCCTGCTGCACCGGCGTCAGGCCGCCGACCTTGGCGAAGCCCGTCGCGATCACGTCGGCACGCCCGGCGAGGAAGCGGTTGGCGCGGCCGATCACGGCGTTCTGCTCGTGGATGAGGGTTCGCACCCCGGCAAGCGAAGCGCCGAGGACCGGCGGCACGGTCGGATAGCCGCCGAAGCCGACGACGACGTCGGGGCGCACCTGCCTGATGATCCGCCGCGCCGCGAAGGTGCCCTTGGCGATGTGGAGCAGGGCCGTCGCCTTCTGCACGGGCGAGCGGCCGGACGGTGTCGCCGCCGGCACGGCGTGGACCGCCTCGGCCGGGAAGCTGCCGGCATATTCCGCCGCGCGGGTATCGGTCATCAGCACGACCCGCATGCCCTTGGCATGGAGCGCATGGCTCAGCGCTTCCGCCGGGAATAGATGGCCGCCGGTCCCGCCGGCGGCCAGCATGATGAGCTTGCCGGAGGCCATCGCTCAGCGTCCGTAGGAGCCGAAATCGACAGAGCGCGGCCTGCGCCGGGTCAAGGCGAGCAGAAAGCCGGTACCCACCGCGAGCGAGAGCAGCGAGGAGCCGCCATAGGAGATGAAGGGCAGCGTCATGCCCTTGGCCGGCATCATGTGCAGGTTGACCATCATGTTGATCGCCGCCTGTATCCCGAAGAGCAGCGCGAGCCCGGTCACCGCGAGGCGGATGAAGGGGTCTTCCGCCTTCTGCGCCACGAAGAGCGAGCGCAGCACGATCACCGCGAACAGCGCCACCAGCAGCATGCAGACGACGACGCCGAACTCCTCGGCCGTCACGGCGAAGATGAAGTCGGTATGCGCGTCGGGCAGAATCCGCTTCACCGTGCCTTCGCCCGGGCCCTTCCCGAGCCAGCCGCCCTGCGCGAAGCTCTCGAGCGCGGTATCGATCTGGAAGGTGTCGCCCGAGCCCTTGTCCATGAAGCGCTCGATGCGGGCGCGCACGTGCGGCACCAGCTCATAGGCGACGAGGATGCCGACGGCGCCGACGCCGCCGAGCCCGATGACCCAGAACCAATGCAGGCCGGCGACGAAGAAGAGCCCGGCCCAGACCAGGCTGACGAGCATCGTCTGGCCGAAATCCGGCTGCAGCACCAGCGGCACGATGGTGATCGGCAGGAGCAGCAGGGCGAGGATCGTGCCGGGCAGGTCGGGCCGGCGGGACCCTTCCGCGAAGGCCCAGGCGGCGAGGACCACGAAGGCGGGCTTCAGGAACTCGGAAGGCTGCACCGAGCCCAGCGGCCCGAGCGTCAACCAGCGCCTCGCTCCCTTCACCTCGACGCCGAAATAGAGCGTCGCCACCACCATCGCGAGCGAGCCGATATAGATCAGCAACGCCGCGCGCCTGACCTGTCTCGGCGTCATCAGCGAGACACCGAGGAAAATAGCCAGCGCGCCGACGAGATAGGCGGCCTGGCGGTTGACGAAATGGAAAGTCGAGAGGCCGAGGCGCTCGGCGACCGGCGGCCCGCCCGCCATCAGCAGCACCACGCCCGACACCATCAGCGCGACGAGCGCGGTGAGGATCAGGCGGTCGATCGACCACCACCAGCGGCCACTGAGAGAAGGTTCCGCGCGCGAGACCATGACGGGCATCCCATCGACAAATTCTGCGCGACTCGGCCGCGCCTGCGTGACGAATCACTCTGTCAATGAATGGTTAACCGATTGATTCCGATGCGCCGCAACGCGGCTGCCGCGCCGGGCTGCGTTATCGCTCGACTCCGGCGCGGAACGAT
>NZ_JBIWYK010000200.1:0-5716 GCF_044752385.1 Allobosea sp. CER48
CGGGGTCGCGGCCGGTCCATGGCCCCGCGAGGAAGGCACAGGACAGCGCGCCGATCACCGGCAGCAGCGTCGGCGTGCGGAAATGGTCGTGCTCGACTGCGTCCTTGCGCAGCGCGAGCACGGCGATGTTCACCACGGTGAAGACGCAGAGCAGGAGCAGCGCTGTCGTGCCGCCCAGCGCCGGCACCTCGCCGACGAAGGTGATCAGGCCGAAGGCCAGCAGGCTGGTGAAGCCGATCGCGACATAGGGCGTGCGCCGGGTCGCATGGACCTTGCCCAGCACCGGCGGGAGGACATGCTCCCGGCTCATGCCGTAGACCAGCCGGCTCGCCATCAGCATGTTGATGAGCGCGCTGTTGGCGACCGCAAACATGGTGATGAAGCCGAATATCCAGAGCGGGAAGTTCGGTGCGCCGGCCTGCACCACCTTGAGCAGGGGCGTCTCGCCTTCGCCGAGTTGCTCGGGCGGCACAAGCGTGATCGCGGAGATCGAGACCAGCACGTAGATTACGCCGGTGATGGCAAGGCCCGCGAGAAGCACCTTCGGGAAGATCCGGGTGGGATTCTTGCATTCCTCGGCCATGTTCACCGAGTCCTCGAAGCCGACCATCGCGAAAAAGGCGAGCGTCGTGGCCGCGATGACAGGCCAGAAAGCGCCGCCTTCGGTCGCCGTCTTGAACTGCAGGACGCGCGAGACATCGCCCTGGCCGGCGCCGATCGCCATCAGGCCGATGGTGATGATGATCAGCAGGCCGGTGAGCTCGACGCAGGTCAGCACGACGTTGGCCTTCACGCTTTCGCCGACGCCGCGCAGGTTGACGATGGCGACGATCGCCATGAAGGCGAGGCCGATCAAGGTGATGCCGACGCCCCCGGAGAAGCCGAGATTCAGCGAGCTGGACATGTTCGCCGCGAAGGCACGGGAGGCCGTCGAGGCTGATGTGATGCCGGAGCACATCACTGCGAAGGCGACGATGAAGGTGACGAAATGGATGCCGAAGGCTTTGTGCGTATAGAGCGCGGCGCCCGCCGCCTTCGGGTATTTCGTGACGAGTTCGAGATAGCTGAAGGCCGTCACCATCGCCACCGCGAAAGCCACGAGAAACGGGAGCCAGACCACGCCCCCGACCTGCTTGGCGACCTGCCCGGTCAACGCGTAGATGCCCGTTCCAAGGATGTCGCCGACGATGAAGAGCAGCAGCAGCCACGGCCCCATCACTCGGTGCAGACTAGGCTCGGGGGCTGGCTCGGCGGCCTTCCCGGTCTGTTTGCCCAGTGTGATGTCGCTCATCGATCGTCTCCCTCTGCCGCGGCATCGAGCGCGACGCCGGCCTTGGGACAACACAGTTCCGCCGTATTTGTTCATGGCTGGTGATGACGTCGCAGCACGCCTTCGGCTCTGGTGTTCGCCGGACGGTCGGCCTATCTGCGGAGCAGCGACGCCTAGCCTTGGAGCCCCGGAGCATGACCCGCGATCTCGTCCTCGTGACCGGAGGCTCCGGCTTTGTCGCGGGGCATTGCATCCTGGCGCTGCTGCAGGCGGGCTACGACGTCCGCACGACGTTGCGCTCGCCGCAGCGGGAAGCCGCGTTGCGGAATGCATTGCGCGCAGCGGGCGAGGAGGCGGACGGGCGCCTGCAGGTTGCCGCTGCCGATCTGATGGGGGACGAAGGCTGGGACGGGGCGACCGCAGGTTGCGCCTATGTGCTGCATGTCGCGTCTCCGCTTGCGGCCGCAGCTCCGAAGGATGAGAGCGAGCTGATCCGGCCGGCTTGCGAGGGCACGCTGCGCGTCTTGCGCGCGTCGCGCCGCGCCGGGGTGCGGCGCGTGGTGCTGACGTCGTCCTTCGCCGCCATCGGCTATGGGCGGGTTGTGAAGCGCCCCTATGACGAGCGCGACTGGACGGACCTGTCTGCGCGAGGGCTCGCTGCCTATCCGAAATCGAAGACCCTTGCCGAGCGCGCCGCCTGGGATTTCGTCGACGGTGAAGGGCAGGGGCTCGAGCTCGCCGTGGTCAACCCGGTCGGCATCTTCGGGCCGCTGCTGGGGCCGGACCTCTCGGCCTCCATCCTGTTGGTGAAGACGATGCTGGAGGGGCGGCTCTGGGCCGTGCCGCGGCTGATGTTCGGCGTCGTCGACGTGCGAGACGTCGCCGACCTGCATCTGCGCGCCATGACCGATCCAGCCGCCGCAGGCGAGCGCTTTCTCGCTACCGGGGGCGACTTCATGGCGATGCAGGCCATCGCCCAGGCGCTGAAGGACGGGCTCGGCGCGCGTGCGGCAGCTGTTTCGACCCGCGTCCTGCCCGACTGGCTGGTGCGTCTCGCCGCGCGCTTCAGCGCGACAGCACGGCAGGCGGCGACGCCTGAACTCGGCCGCGTCAAGAACGCGACCAGCGCGAAGGCGCAGGCCATGCTGGGCTGGCAGCCGCGGCCGGCTGCGGAGGCTCTCGTCGCGACCGGCGAGAGCCTCCTGCGGCTCGGCCTCGTCAGTCCTCCGAAGCCTTGAACTTGTTCAGGCCCTTCATGGCGAAGGGCGCGACCAGGGCCAGGAAGGCGATCCCGAGCAGGGTCGCCGAGATCGGATTCTCCAGGAGTATCATCGGATCGCCCAGGCTGATCTGCAGCGCGCGACGAAGCTGCTGCTCAGCCATCGGCCCGAGGATCAGCCCGACCACCATTGGCGCGACCGGATAGTCGTAGCGGCGCATCAGATAACCTATGAAGCCGAACACGAAGAGCATGCCGAGCTCGACCGGAGAGCCGTTCACGGCCAGCGTGCCCATCGTCGCGAACACGAGAATGCCGGCATAGAGCCACGGTTGCGGGATCGCCAGCAACCGGACCCACAGCCCGATCAGCGGCAGGTTGAGGATCACCAGCATGACATTGGCGATGAAGAGCGAGGCGATCAGGCCCCAGACCAGATCCGGCTTCTCGGCGAAGAGCAGCGGGCCGGGATTGAGGCCGTATTGCTGGAAGCCGGCAAGCATGATTGCTGCCGTCGCGGAGGTTGGCAGGCCGAGCGTCAGCAGCGGCACCAGCGTGCCGGCGGCCGAGGCATTGTTCGCAGCTTCAGGTCCAGCGACGCCCTCGATCGCGCCCTTGCCGAACTCGTCCGGGTATTTGCAGAGCCTCTTCTCGGTGGAGTAGCTCAGGAACGTCGGTACCTCGGCGCCACCGGCCGGCAGCGCGCCGATCGGGAAGCCGAAGGCGGTGCCGCGCAGCCAGGGCGCCCATGAACGCTTCCAGTCCTGCTTCGTCATCCACAGCGAGCCCTTGATCGGAATGATCTCCTCGGGCTCGCGGAAGCGCTTGGACGCGACATAGAAGGCTTCGCCCACCGCGAATAGGCCAACCGCGAGCGTTGTCACCTCGACGCCGTTGAGCAGTTCCGGCACGCCGAATGTCAGCCGGGCCTGTCCGGTCAGCTTGTCGATGCCGATCAGGCCCAGCGTGATGCCGAGGAATAGGCTGGTGAGGCCGCGCAGCGGCGAGTCGCCGAAAGTTGCGGAGACGGTGACGAAGGCCACGATCATCAGGGCGAAATAGTCCCATGGACCGAATTTGACGGCGACCTCGACCAGCCAGGGCGCAAGGAAGGCAAGTCCGATCGTCGCGATCAGGCCGGCGACGAAGGAGCCGATCGCCGAGGTCGCCAGAGCCGGGCCGCCGCGGCCGGCCTTGGCCATCTTCGAGCCTTCGAGCGCGGTGGCGAGCGAGGCGCTCTCGCCGGGAGCATTGAGCAGGATCGCGGTGGTCGAGCCACCGTACATGCCGCCGTAATAGATGCCGGCGAACATGATGAGCGAGCCGGCCGGGTCGAGCTTGAACGTCACCGGCAGCAGCAGCGCCACCGTCAGCGCGGGGCCGATGCCGGGCAGCACGCCGACCGCGGTGCCGAGGAAGACGCCGATCAGGCAGAACAGCAGCTTGGAGGGCTCGAAGGCGACGCCGAAGCCGTTCAGCAGCGAGAGCAAGGTGTCCATCGTTCAGCCCCGGCTCAGAGGAAGAGTTGCTCGAGCGGTCCCGACGGCAGGATCAGCGTCAGGAGCTTCGCGAAGACGAGAAAGATGATGAGGCCGAGGACGAAACCGATGGCTGCGTCGACCAGGAGGGCCTGCCGGCCCATGCCGCGCGCGGTGCAGGCGAATACGACCGCGATGGCGATGATGAAGCCGCCGCCTAGCCCGATGCAGGCAATCAGGAAGACGAGGCCGCCGGCGATCCAGAGCAGGGCCTTGTTGTCGGCTTCCTCCGGCTGGGGCAGGCCTTCGCGAAATGCCACGACGAAATGCGCCAGGCCGAGGATGACCAACCCGACCGTCACGACATAGGGCATGGCTGTGGGCCCGATGCCATAGGTCGAGGTAATGGTCTGCGTGGATGCGTCGTGGCCGACGAGGGCGGCGACGATCAACAGCAGCACGCCCACGATCAGGGCGGGCTTGTTGACAGCTTGTGTCCGAGACTCGTTCGTCATGGCGTTCCCGTGATGGAGGCCGGCGCCTTCGAAGGCGATTCTGGCGGGGAAAAAAGGGGCCGGTTTCCCGGCCCCTTCGATTCTGGCGATGCTGCCCGGCTTACTTCACCAGGCCGACTTCGGTCATCACCTTCGAGACGCGCTCGATCTCGCCCTTCAGGAAGGTGTCGAAGGCGGCGCCGGCGAGGAAGGCGTCATCCCAGCCGCGGGCCTTGAGGATTTCCTGCCATTCCTTGGTCTTGACCATCTTCTCGACGGTCTCCGTCAGGGCCTTGGTCTGCTCGGCCGAGAGGCCGGGAGGGGCGACGACCGAGCGCCAGTTCAGCAGCTCGAGATTGATGCCCTGCTCCTTGAGCGTCGGGGCGTCCGGCGCATTGTCGAGGCGCTTGGGCGAGGAGACGGCGAGGACGCGCAGCTTGCCCGCCTTGATCTGGCCCTCGAACTCGCCGTAGCCCGACACGCCGGCGGTGACGCGCCCGCCGAGCATCGCAGCGAGAGCCTCGCCGCCGCCCGAGAACGGGATGTAGTTGATCTTCTTGGCGTCGGCGCCGACGGCCTGGGCGAACAGGGCGGCCAGGATGTGGTCGGTGCCGCCGGCCGAGCCGCCGGCCCAGGTTACCTTGGCCGGGTCCGCCTTGAGGCGCTCGGCCAGGTCCTTGGCGGTCTTGAGCGGGGATTCCGTCGGGACGACGATGACTTCTGCCTCGGCAGTCAGGCGCGCGATCGGCGTCACCTGGCTCAGGTTGACCGGCGACTTGTTGAGCAGGATCGCACCGACCATCACGAAGCCGTTGACCATCAGCTGGTGGCCATCGCCCTTCGCGCCGATGAGCTGGGCGAGGCCGATGGTGCCGCCCGCGCCGGTGACGTTGTTGACCTGCACGCTCTTGACGAGGCCCGATGCCGTCAGCGCCTGCTGCATCGAGCGCGCGGTGCCGTCCCAGCCGCCGCCGGGCGCCGCGGGAGCCATGATCTTCAGTTCGTTGAGCTGGGCGAAGGCCGCCGTCGACAGGGCGGCGAGAGCAACCGCTGTCAGGGCCGTGCGCTTCAGAAGGGATGTCAGCATGGATTCCTCCGCTTGCGGGCTTTGCCGCGGGTTTCTTGCAGGCGGCTTCGCCTGTGGCACCTTGCCGCGCTCGCCGTCAATTGCGCCTGATTGCATAATTGGAAGTCAAGAATTTTCGGCGCGATCGGGGTTTCGTCGCATCTTCTACACCGTTCGTTCTACGACCAT
>NZ_JBIWYK010000201.1:0-5714 GCF_044752385.1 Allobosea sp. CER48
CTCCAAATCCGGTGCGGGCGCCTCAGAGCGCCCGCGCCATCTCCCGCAGGCGGAATTTCTGGATCTTGCCGGTCGAGGTCTTCGGCACCTCGGCGAAGACGATCGTGCGCGGGCACTTGAACGAGGCGAGGTGCTGCTTGCACCAGGCGATGATCTCGTCCTCGGTCGCTTTCTGCCCCGGCTTCAGCTCGATGAAGGCGCAGGGCGTCTCGCCCCATCTGTCATCGGGGCGCGCGACTACGGCAGCGGCCTGCACGGCAGGGTGCTTGTAGAGCGCATCCTCGACCTCGATCGAAGAGATGTTCTCGCCGCCGGAGATGATGATGTCCTTGGAGCGGTCCTTGAGCTGGATGTAGCCGTCGGGATAGCGCACGCCGAGATCGCCGGTGTGGAACCAGCCACCGGAGAAGGCTGCTGCCGTGGATTTCGGGTTTCTGAGATAGCCCTTCATCACGACATTGCCGCGCATCATCACCTCGCCGAGCGTCTGCCCGTCGCGCGGCACCGGCTGCATCGTCTCGGGGTCGAGCACGTCGAGCCCTTCCAGCGCGGGGTAGCGCACGCCCTGCCGCGCCTTCTTGGCGGCCTGATCGGCGGGCGACAGTGCGTCCCACTCGTCGTTCCAGTCGTTGACGACGGAAGGACCGTAGCACTCGGTCAGGCCGTAGAGATGCGTCACCTCGAAGCCCGCCTGCTTCATGCCGGCGAGCACGGCCTCCGGCGGCGGCGCAGCCGCGGTGAAGAAGGAGACGGCCTGCGGGAAGTCCCGGCGCTCCTCGGGCGGGGCGTTGAGCAGCGTCGACATCACGATCGGCGCGCCGCAGAGATGGGTGACGCCATGGTCGGCGAGCGCGTCGTACATCGCCTTGGCGCGGACCTGCCGCAGGCAGACATGGGTGCCGGCGAGGATCGAGATCGTCCAGGGAAAGCACCAGCCGTTGCAGTGGAACATCGGCAGCGTCCAGAGATAGACGGGGTGCCGGCCCATATTGCCCGTGATGACGTTGGAGGTGGCGAGCAGATTGGCGCCGCGGTGGTGGTAGACCACCCCCTTCGGGTCTCCGGTGGTGCCGGAGGTGTAGTTCAGCGCAATGGCGTCCCACTCGTCCGACGGCATCTGCCAGTCGAACTTCGGGTCGCCGCCGGCGACGAAATCCTCGTATTCGACGCTGCCCAGCCGCTCGCCGGGGCCGTCATAGACCGGATCGTCATAATCGATGACGAGCGGCTTCACTATGCAGAGGGCGAGGGCCTCCTTCACCGTCTTCGAGAATTCGCGGTCGGCGATCAGCACCTTCGCCGCGCCGTGGTCGAGCGAGAAGGCGATGATCGCGGCGTCGAGCCGGGTGTTCAGCGTATTGAGCACCGCGCCGGCCATCGGCACGCCGTAGTGGCATTCGAGCATGGCCGGCGTATTCGGCAGCATGGCCGCCACAGTGTCGTTCTTGCCGATGCCGTGTTTGGTCAGCGCCGAAGCAAGCCGGCGCGAGCGGGCATAGAACTCGGCATAGGAACGGCGCAGCGGCCCGTGGATGATCGCCGTGCGGCTCGGGAAAACGGCTGCGGCGCGCTCCAGGAAGGGGAGCGGCGTCAGCGGCTGGTAGTTCGCCGGGTTGCGGTCGAGATCGGTGTCGTAGGCCGAACGGGTCATCGGGAAACCTTCCACGCAAGCGGGCCAGCCTTAGCCGCTGACGCGCCCTTGCGTAATCCATCCCTTTTTCCGATGCGGCGCAATCGCGCGGTGGCGGCTCAGCCGAGCAGATGCAGGCCGCGCACCCCGTCGAAGACGAGCTTGAGGCCGACGAGCAGCAGCAGCCAGTAGACGATGCCGTAGAAGCGCTCGGCCGGGACGCGCCGGACGAGCCAGACCCCGGCGAAGGTGGCGGCGATGGCGAAGGGCAGCAGGGCGGCGGAGGCCATGAGATTCTGGCCGCTGAGCTGGCCGAGCGCGAGATAGGGGATGATCTTCACCAGGTTCATCGCGGCGAAGAAGATCGCGCCGGTGCCGACGAAGACGGCCGGCGGCAGCTTCTGCGGCATGACGTAGATCTGGAAGGGCGGGCCGCCGGCATGGGCGACCATGCTGGTGAAGCCGCAGAGGAAGCCCCAAAGACTGCCTGCGCTCCAGTTCGCCTTCGTCGCGACCGCCGGCTTGCGCCCGTCGCCCAGCATGCGGCGCAGGGCGAAACCGACCGAGATCAGCCCGACCGCGAGAACGACCGCGGCGTCCGAGACCCTGGCCGCCAGGAGATATCCGACAAGGATGCCCAGCAGGGCGCCGGGCGCCAGCGTCGCAAGATTGCGACGGTCGAAGTCCCGTCGATAGGACCAGACGGAGACGACATCCTGCGCGATCAGCAGCGGCAGCATGATCGCCGCCGCTGTCACCGGCGAGACGACGAGAGCCATCAATGGCAGGGAGAGCAGCCCCAGGCCGGAAAAGCCGCCCTTCGCCAGCCCCGTCAGGATGACGGCCGGCACCATGGCGGCGAAGAAGACGAGATCGAAAGGCATTGGGGAAGGCTGCGCCGCAGAGCCAAGAGGTGCAGGATGGGATGGGCGAAAGTCTTAAACCTGCAAGCTTGCGCTGATCGGGGGGAGTGCGCAGGATTCGCGCAAAACCAGCCCCGCCATCGCCGGCTCGCCGTGGGGCTTTAGGACGAAACCCGGCGCAGAGGAACGCTTTCCATGAATGGCTCCCATGCGGCGCCCGCCCGCCCCGCCGAAGGCTATCGCGCAACCTATGCCCGTTGGCGGACCGACCCCGACGCCTACTGGCTGGACATCGCCAAAGGCATCGACTGGATCAAGCCTCCCGGGAAGGCCTTCGATGCCTCGGCTGGCATCTATGGCCGCTGGTTCCCGGACGCGACCTGCAACACCTGCTTCAATGCGCTCGACCGGCATGTCCGTGACGGGCGTGGCGAACAGGTCGCACTGATCCACGACAGTCCGGTCACGGGAACGAAGGCCAGCTTCACCTATGCGCAGATGCTGGAGGAGGTCGCGACGCTCGCGGCGGTGCTGCAGGATCTCGGGGTCGGCAAGGGCGACCGCGTCATCGTCTATATGCCGATGGTGCCGGAGGCGGCCTTCGCCATGCTGGCCTGCGCCCGCATCGGGGTGGTGCATTCCGTCGTCTTCGGCGGCTTCGCGGCCAAGGAGCTGGCGACGCGCATCGACGACGCCGAGCCCAAGGTGATCCTGACCGCGACCTGCGGCATCGAGCCGACGCGCGTGGTCGAATACAAGCCCCTGCTCGACGGCGCGATCGAGATGGCCCGTCACAAGCCGCAGAACTGCGTCGTGCTGCAGCGGCCGCAGGCCGATGCCTCGATGCATGCGACGCGCGACAAGAACTGGCGCACGCTCGTCGCTGCCGCCAAGGCGGCGGGGCGCAAGGCGGACTGCGTGGAGGTCGCGGCGACCGACCCGCTTTACGTGCTCTACACCTCCGGCACGACAGGCAAGCCGAAGGGCGTGGTACGCGACAATGGCGGGCACATGGTCGTGCTCAAGGCGACGATGGACCAGCTCTTCGACGTGCAGCCCGGCGAGGTGATGTTCTGCGCCTCCGATGTCGGCTGGGTCGTGGGCCATGGCTACATCGTCTATGCGCCGCTGATCCAGGGCGCGACCAGCGTTCTCTACGAAGGCAAGCCTGTCGGCACGCCCGACCCCGGCGCCTTCTGGCGGGTGATCGCCGAGCATGGCGCCAAGGTGTTGTTCACGGCGCCGACGGCCTTCCGCGCCATCCGCAAGGAAGACCCGGATGGCAAACATCTCGCTGGCCATGATCTCTCGCGCTTCAAGGCGCTCTTCCTGGCTGGCGAGCGGGCCGATCCCGAGACGCTGAAATGGGCGGAGGCGATGCTCAAGGTGCCGGTGATCGACCATTGGTGGCAGACGGAGAGCGGCTCGCCGATCGTCGGCAATCCGATGGGGCTCGGCCTGCTGCCGGTGAAGCATGGCTCGCCGACCGTGCCGCTGCCGGGCTGGGACGTGCAATGCCTCGACGAGGCCGGCCATGCGGTGAAGCCGGGAGCGATGGGCGCGATCGTGCTGAAGCTGCCGCTGCCGCCCGGGGCACTGCCGACGCTGTGGCGGGACGATGAGCGCTTCCAGCAGGCCTATCTCACGACCTATCCAGGCTACTACAACACTTCGGACGCAGGCTTCATCGACGAGGACGGCTATGTCTTCATCATGGGGCGCACCGACGACATCATCAATGTCGCGGGCCACCGTCTTTCGACAGGCGGCATGGAGGAGGTGCTCGCGGCCCACCCGGCCGTTGCGGAATGCGCGGTCGTCGGCATCCGCGATGCCCTCAAGGGCGAGCAGCCCTGCGGCTTCGTCGTGCTGAAGGCCGGCGTGACGCAATCGCCCGCCGAGGTCGAGAAGGAGCTGGTGGCGCTGGTGCGCGAGCGCATAGGCCCCGTCGCCGCCTTCAAGCTCGCGGTGACCGTGAACCGGCTGCCGAAGACGCGCTCCGGCAAGATCCTGCGGGCGACGATGAAGAAGATTGCCGACGGCGAGGACTACGCCGTGCCGGCGACGATCGAGGACCCGACGGCGCTCGACGAGATCGGCGTGGTGCTGAAGGGCAGGGGGATCGGATAGGCGCTCTCTATCGGCGCCGCGCCATGCTCGCCCATGTGGCGAGCATCCCTGTCTTGAACACGACCTTCGACCAGCGAAAGCGTCGCTGGTCGGGACAAGCCCGACCATGACGGCTCGAGGCCGAGGCTGAGCTCAGCCCTCGTCGTCCTCGTCCGCCGGACGCTTGAGCTGCTTGAGCTTGGCGAACACGGAATCGACGTCGATCGCCGCCTCCTCCTCGCGCTTCGGACGGCTCATATCGGCGAAGGGCTGGCTTTCGGTGCGGGTCGGCTCCGGAGCGGTCGTCTCCTCGGCCGAAAGCAGAGTGGAGCCGGCTTCCGCCAGCGCGGCGGGGCGGTCCTTGGCGGCGCGGCCGACCTCGAAGTCCAGATCGATCTGCGAGCACAGGCCGAGGCTGACCGGATCGATCGGGGTCAGCTGCTGGGCGTTCCAGTGCGTGCGGTCCCGGATCTGCGCGATCGTCGACTTGGTCGTGCCGATCAGGCGGATGATCTGCGCGTCCTTGAGCTCGGGGTGGTTGCGCAGCAGCCAGAGGATGGCGTTCGGCCGGTCCTGGCGCTTCGAAACGGGGGTGTAGCGCGGGCCCTTGGTGCGCTTGATCTCGGGCACCTTCACCTTGCGCTCGGCGAGACGCAGGTGATGGTTCGGGTTCTTGGCGGCGCGTTCCAGCTCCTCGCGGGTGAGCTGGCCCGAGGTGATCGGATCAAGGCCCTTGATGCCGGCCGCGACCTCGCCATCGGCGATGCCGCGCACCTCGAGCGGGTGCAGCTTGCAGAACTCGGCGATCTGCTCGAACGTCAGCGAAGTGTTCTCGACCAGCCAGACCGCAGTGGCCTTGGGCATCAGCGGGGTTTGTGACACGGGGCGTCTCCTGAAGGGCCTTCGCGCCGGCAGCTCTCCGTGGCTGGGCTCGTAAAGGCAGGGTCGCGGACAAAAGCTCTCATGCGCCGACCAGCCTCCCCGGCTGGCCATCCAAATCATCGACGATGAGCAGGATGGCGCGCCTTATAGGCGAGGGCGAGGCGAGTGTCCATGGATTTGCGCGTCATTCCGGCTGCGGTGAGCCAGCCTCGACGAGCGCGCCGGGCACC
>NZ_JBIWYK010000202.1:0-5632 GCF_044752385.1 Allobosea sp. CER48
TCAGCCGTTCTCGGGCCCGCAGACGCAGGCCGAGAATGGTCCGTCGCTCCGCCTCACGCGAAATCGAGCTGCACCTTGATCGCCTTCGACTTGTCGGCGGCAAGGTCGAATGCCTCGACGGCCCGGTCCACCGGGATCGTCGCCGTCAGCAGCGGCGAGAGATCGATGCGGCCGGAGCCGATCATCGCCACCGCCCAGTCGAACTCCTCGTGGAAGCGGAAGGAGCCGCGCAGCTCAAACTCCTTCGCGACGACCACGTTCATCGGAAGCGTGAACTGGCCGCCGACGCCGATCTGGACGATGACGCCGCCCGGCCGCACCACATCGAAGGCGCCGGTCAGAGCATGCTGATTGCCCGAGGCCTCGAACATCACGTCGAACGCGCCCTTCTCGGCGCCATATTCGGACTTCAGCCGCTCCGGCTCGGCGGCCACGTTGACGGTCGCGGTCGCACCCATCTTGCGCGCGATCGGGAGCGGCCCGTCGACGACATCGGTGGCGACGATCTCGGAGGCTCCCGCCGCCTTCGCTGCGAGGATGGTGAGAGCGCCGATCGGCCCCGCCCCTGTCACCAGCACGCGCTTGCCGAGCAGCGGCCCGGCGCGCTTGGCGGCGTGCAGGCAGACCGACAGCGGCTCGGCGAAGGCCGCCTCGGCAGCGGTGACATGCGGCGCCACCTGCACCGCCTGCCGCTCCTCGATCACCAGGACGTCACGGAAGCCGCCCTGCACATGGGGGAAGCGCATCGCCGAACCATAGAACAGCATGTCGGTGCAATGCTGCTGCAGCCCCATCTGACAATAGCGGCAACGGCCGCAAGCCCGGCTCGGGTTGACCGCGACCCGGTCGCCCGGCCTCACCCGCGAGACCTCGGCACCGACCGCCTCGACCCGGCCGGCGATCTCATGGCCGAGGATCATCGGCTCGCGCACGCGGATCGTGCCGAAGCCGCCATGAAGATAGTAGTGCAGGTCCGAGCCGCAGATGCCACCGGCCTCGATCCTGACCCTGACGTCGCGTGGCCCGAGTTCGGGCGCCGTGGTCGGCTCGACGCGCAGGTCCTTCTCTGCATGAATGACGACGGCCCGCATGTCTCGCTCCCGCTTCTGCCGCGATATCAGGCTCGCGACCATTGTCTAATCGATTGAAACCTGCTTACCGAAGGATGCAGGCTTCGTGCAAACCGAATTTGCCCATAACCGAAGCACTCCGGGAGGATACGCCATGTCGCTGTCGCTGTTCAGTCTCGAAGGCAAGATCGCGCTGGTCACCGGCTCCGGCCAGGGCATCGGGCTCGCGCTCGCGGAAGGCCTGTCGGAGGCCGGCGCCCATGTCGTGCTGAACGGCCGTGACAAGGCCAAGCTCGAACGCGCCCGGCAGGCGCTCGCGACGGCCGGCCGCAAGGCGTCCGTCGCGGCCTTCGACGTCACCGACCAGAAAGCCGTGGAGGCCGGCATCGCCGGGATCGAGGCCGATATCGGGCCGATCGACATCCTCATCAACAATGCCGGCATGCAGAAACGGGCGCCGATCACCGAGTTCCCGGTCGAGGGCTGGCACGAGGTGATGAACACCAACCTGCATTCGGTGTTCTACGTCACCCAGGCCGTGACCAAGCGGATGGTGCCGCGCAAGCGCGGCAAGATCATCAATATCGGCTCGGTGATGAGCGAGCTCGGCCGCGCCACCATCATCCCCTATACCGCCTCGAAGGGCGCTGTGAAGATGATGACGCGCGGGCTGGCCGCCGAGCTCGGCAAGCACAACATCCAGGCCAACGCCATCGGCCCCGGCTATTTCGCGACGGAGATCAATGCCGCGCTGATCGCCGACGAGGCCTTCTCGAACTGGGTGTCCAGCCGCACGCCGGCCGGGCGTTGGGGCGAGACTAAGGAACTCGTCGGCGCCGCCATCTTCCTGTCGGCTCCCGCCTCGGATTACGTCAACGGCCATCTGCTGATGGTCGATGGCGGGTTGACCGCGGTGGTGTGAGGCAAGCCCAAACCTCGATCTCGGGCAAAGCGCTGCGCAGGCCCGAGAATCTCATGGCGAGAGAAGGCCGGAGCCCCTCCGGCAGGAATCGCCCGGGCCTGGCCCGAGCCTGAAGGCGCAGCTTCAGGCCGCCGCCTTCGTCACGGCATCGACGACATCGTCCACCGCGCGCTCGACCAGATCCCGGTCATCGCCTTCGGCCATGACCCGGATCACCGGCTCGGTCCCCGATGGACGGATCACCAAACGCCCGCTGTCCCCCAGAAGCTGCTTCGCGGCCTCGATGGCACTGATGACCGGCTGCTCCTCGAGCGGCTTTCCGGTCTTGTAGCGCACGTTCTTGAGAATTTGCGGCAGTGGCTCGAAGCAGTGGCACACTTCCGAGACCGGCTTGTCCATCCGCTTGACCACGGCGAGCAGCTGCAGCGCCGCAACGAGGCCGTCCCCGGTCGTGCCGAAATCCGAGAGGATGATGTGGCCCGACTGTTCGCCGCCGAGGTTGAAGCCGTGGTTGCGCATGTGCTCCAGCACATAGCGGTCCCCGACCGCCGTACGCGCCAGCGACAGGCCAAGCCCCGCCAGATAGCGTTCCAGACCGAGATTGGACATCACGGTGGCGACGATGCCCGGCGCCGACAGGCGGCCGTCCTCCATCCAGCTGCGCGCGATCACGGCCATCAGCTGGTCGCCATCGACGACATGCCCGTGCTCGTCGACGACCAGCACGCGGTCGGCGTCGCCGTCGAGTGCGATGCCGACATCGGCACGCAGTTCCCTGACCTTGCCGATCAGCGCGGTGGGATGGGTCGAGCCGACCTCCTGGTTGATGTTGAAGCCATCCGGCTCGTCGCCGATGGTGATGACTTCGGCGCCCAGTTCCCATAGCGCTTGCGGGGCAACCTTGTAGGCAGCGCCATTCGCGCAATCGAGCACGATGCGCAGGCCTTCCAGGCTCAGATTGCGCGGCAGCGTCCGCTTCGCGAACTCGACATAGCGAGCATCGGAACTATCGATGCGCTTGGCCCGCCCGAGCAGAGGCGAGGTTGCCAGGCGGGGGCCGAGGTCCGCGTCGATCAGCGCCTCGATCTCCCGTTCGACCTCATCGTTGAGCTTGTACCCGTCGGGCCCGAACAGCTTGATGCCGTTGTCCTCATAGGCGTTGTGCGAGGCCGAGATCATCACGCCGAGGTCGGCGCGCATCGAGCGCGTGAGCATCGCGACAGCCGGCGTCGGCATAGGGCCGAGCAGCATCACGTCCATGCCGACCGAGGTAAAACCGGCGACCATCGCGTACTCGATCATGTAGCCGGAAAGGCGCGTGTCCTTGCCGATCACGACCCGGTGGCGATGCTCGCCGCGGCGGAAGGCAAGCCCCGTGGCCTGGCCGACCTTCATGGCGAGATCAGGCGTGATGACGCCGTTGGCCCGTCCACGAATGCCGTCGGTTCCAAAATATTTGCGCGTCATAGGATCTCGATTCCGAGGGGCTGCAACGCCCGATTGTCGGCGTTCTATAACCAAAAGAACTTTCCGCCTTCTCACAAATTATGACGGAACGTGACATGGCGGCTACCCATACGAAAAGGGCGGCCACGGGGCCGCCCTTTCCTTGATCCTTGCTGCGGGCTCAGGCCTGCGGCTGCGGCTCCATGCCGGCATCGGGCTCGCCACGCTTGCGGCCCTTGCCGGCGCTCGGCACCGCCGAACCGCGCGGCGCATGCGGCGTGTCGTCGAGATCGCGCGAAGGGCGCTTGCCTGCGATGAGATCGCGGATTTCCTCGCCCGTCAGCGTCTCGAACTCGAGCAGCGCCTCGGCCACCTGCACGAACTCCTCGTGGTGCTCGGTCAGGATCTTTTTCGCGTCGGCATAGCCCTCGTCGACGAGGCGCTTGACCTCGGCGTCGATCTTCTGCGCGGTCGCCTCCGAGAGCGACTGGCTGCGGCCCATCGACATCCCCAGGAAGACCTCCTCCTGATTGTCGCCATAGGCGACCATGCCGAGCTCGTCCGAATAGCCCATCTGGGTGACCATGGCCTTGGCCATCTTGGTCGCCTGCTGGATGTCGCCGGTGGCGCCAGAGGTGATGTTCTCCTTGCCGAAGGTGATCTCCTCCGCGACGCGCCCGCCCATGGCGACCGCGAGCTGCGAGGTGAACTCCTTGTACTTCATCGAGTAGCGGTCACCCTCCGGCAGGAACTTGACCATGCCGAGCGCGCGGCCGCGCGGGATGATCGTCGCCTTGTGCACCGGCACGCCGGCGGGGACGTAGAGGCCGACGATCGCATGGCCAGCCTCGTGATAGGCGGTCAGCTTCTTCTCCTCCTCGGACATGGCCATCGACTTGCGCTCGGCGCCCATCATGACCTTGTCCTTGGCGTCCTCGAACTCGGCATGGGTGACCATGCGCTTGCCGCGGCGGGCCGCCAGCAGCGCCGCCTCGTTGACGAGGTTCATCAGGTCGGCGCCCGAGAAGCCGGGCGTGCCGCGGGCCAGGATCTTGAGGTCGACATCCGGCGCCATCGGCACCTTGCGGACATGGACGCGCAGGATCTTCTCGCGGCCGGCGACGTCGGGGTTCGGCACGACGATCTGGCGGTCGAAACGGCCGGGGCGCAACAGCGCCGGATCGAGCACGTCCGGACGGTTCGTCGCGGCGATGATGATCACGCCTTCGTTGGGCTCGAAGCCGTCCATCTCGACGAGGAGCTGGTTCAGCGTCTGCTCGCGCTCGTCATTGCCACCGCCGAGGCCGGCGCCGCGATGACGGCCGACCGCGTCGATCTCGTCGATGAAGATGATGCAGGGCGCGTTCTTCTTGGCCTGCTCGAACATGTCGCGGACACGGCTCGCGCCGACGCCGACGAACATCTCGACGAAGTCCGAGCCCGAGATGGTGAAGAACGGCACATTGGCCTCGCCGGCGACGGCGCGCGCCGTCAGCGTCTTGCCGGTGCCGGGAGGGCCGACGAGCAGGACGCCACGCGGAATACGCCCGCCGAGCCGCTGGAACTTCTGCGGATCGCGCAGGAACTCCACGATCTCCTGCAGGTCTTCCTTGGCCTCGTCGATGCCGGCGACGTCCTCGAAGGTGACGCGGCCATGCGCCTCCGTGAGCAGCTTGGCCTTCGACTTGCCGAAGCCCATCGCGCGGCCGGCGCCGTTCTGCATCTGGCGGGACATGAAGATCCACAGGCCGATGAAGATGACGAAGGGCAGCGAATTGACCAGCAGTGCCATGAACCACGGGGTGCCCTCGGACGGAGCACGGGCCGAGACCTGCACGCCCTTCTGGGCCATGGTCTTCAGCAGGTTCGGATCGCCATAGGGCGCATAGGTCACGAAGTTGCGGCCATCGGAGAAGGTGCCCGAGATCTCCTGCCCGGCAACGACCACGTTGGAGACGCGGCCGGCTTCGGCTTCGTTGATCAGCTGGCTATAGGGAATCTCGTTGGTGCTCGAGCGCTGGCTCGGGCTCTGGAACAGCGTCACCAACGCCAGGACCAGCAGAAAAATCACCACCCAGAGGGCAAAATTGCGAAAATTCGGATTCATCACCAGTCCGATCGGGCCTGCCGGTCCAACCGGATAAGGCCAAGGGTTTCCTCGACTAATCTAGGAGCGGCGTTCGCCCTTGCCAAG
>NZ_JBIWYK010000203.1:0-5621 GCF_044752385.1 Allobosea sp. CER48
TGCCATGACAACGACGACGTCCTCAGCCGGCGCGGCCCCCGCAGCCGGCGCTAAACCGTTCTATTCCAGCTTCGGCTTCCAGGTTCTGGCGGCGATGGTGGTCGGGCTCGCGCTCGGCTGGATCGCGCGCGAGATGGGCCCGGTTGCCGCCGGCCAACCCAATTGGCTCTCGACCACGCTCGCGACGATCGGCTCGATCTTCGTGCAATTGCTGCAGGCGCTGGTGCCGCCGCTGATCTTCACGGCGATCGTCGCGTCGATCAGCAATCTCCGGCAGCTCTCGAATGCCGCGGCGCTGGTCTGGCAGACCCTGCTCTGGTTCGCCGTCACCGCCTTCATCGCCGTGCTGATCGGCATTGCGCTCGGCCTCATCATCCAGCCCGGCATCAATGCCGGCGTGGCCGCGGCCAGCGCCAAGGCGCCCGGCACGGTCGGCTCCTGGCTCGACTTCCTGAAGGGGCTGGTTCCCGCCAACATGCTCGGCCTGCAGGCGACGACGCGGGTCGATGGCGGCGCCGCGACCACGCGCCTCGGCTTCAACGTGCTGCAGCTCCTCGTCATCTCGATCGTCGTCGGCGTCGCCGCGCTGAAGGTCGGCGAGCGCGCCAACAGCTTCCTGGCCTTCAACGAGTCGCTCCTGGCGATCGTGCGAAAGATCCTGTGGTGGGTGATCCGGCTGACGCCGATCGGTACCATCGGCCTGCTCGGCAATGCCGTGGCGCAGTATGGCTGGCAGACGCTGGAGCAGCTCTCCTGGTACGCCTTCGCCGTCTATCTCGGCCTCGCGATCGTGCTGCTCGTCGTCTATCCCGCGCTGCTCGTCCTGCATGGGCTGTCGCCGACGCGCTTCTTCGCGGGCGCATGGCCGGCGATCCAGCTCGCCTTCGTCTCGCGCTCGTCGATCGGGACGCTGCCGGTGACCGAAGCCGTGACCGAGAAGAGCCTCGGCGTTCCCCGGGAATACGCCGCCTTCGCCGTGCCGCTCGGCGCAACCACCAAGATGGATGGCTGCGCCGCGATCTATCCCGCGATCTCGGCGATCTTCGTCGCGCAGTTCTACGGCGTTCCGCTTGGCATTCAGGAATATGTGCTGATCGTCTTCGTCTCGGTCATCGGCTCGGCCGCAACCGCCGGCCTGACCGGCGCGACGGTCATGCTGACGCTGACGCTCTCGACGCTGGGCCTGCCGCTGGCCGGTGTCGGCCTGCTGCTCGCCATCGACCCGATCCTCGACATGGGCCGCACGGCGGTGAACGTCGCCGGGCAGGCGCTGGTGCCGACGCTGGTCGCCAAGCGCCAGGGCCTGCTCGACCAGGCGCAGTATGATCGCGCCGGCGATATCGAGGTAATCGACGCCGCGGCGAAGGCGGCATGACGGCATAAGAACCACGCCGTCATCCCGGGGCGCCGCGAAGCGGCGAGCCCGGAACCCATCAATGCAGCACTCCCGTCATGGTCGGGCATGTCCCGACCATCCACGTCTTCGTCGATGCCGGGCCGTGTTCGAGACGTGGATGCTCGCCAGAAGGGCGAGCATGACGGCAAGCCCAATGCCTTGTCATGTGTTCCTGGCTCAGGCCTTCGGCCTGCCCCGGAACGACGGCGGCAGCACGCGTCTGGATGTCGCCGGATCTCAGCCCATCACCTTCGCCACGACCTGCCTCAACGCCGCGCCGTCGCGTTCGAGCCAGCCGGGCACCGGCAGGTCCTTCGAGCGCAGGAAATCCGGATTGAACAGCTTCGACTGATAGCGGGTGCCGTAGTCGCAGAGCACTGTCACGATGGTGTGGCCCGGCCCCATCTGCTTCGCCAGCCGGATCGCGCCAGCAACGTTGATGCCCGAGGAGCCGCCGAGGCACAGCCCCTCCTGCTCCAGCAGATCGAAGACGATCTGCACGGCTTCGGCGTCCGGGATCTGGAAGGCGACGTCGACGGGCGCATCGACCAGATTGGCGGTGATGCGGCCCTGGCCGATGCCCTCGGTGATCGAGGAGCCCTCGGCCTTCAGCGTTCCGGTCGTGTAGTAGGAATAGAGCGCGGCGCCCATCGGGTCGGCGAGGCCGATCGTGACCTTGGGGTTGCGCGCCTTCAGCGCCATCCCGACGCCGGCAAGCGTGCCGCCCGAGCCGACCGAGCAGATGAAGCCGTCGACCTTGCCGGCCGTCTGCTCCCAGATTTCCGGACCGGTGGTTTCGAGATGCCCCTGCCGGTTGGCGACGTTGTCGAACTGGTTGGACCAGACGGCCCCGTTCGGCTCGGTCGCGGCAAGCGCCTCGGCCAGGCGGCCCGAAACCTTCACATAATTGTTCGGGTTGGCGTAGGGCGCGGCCGGCACCTCGACCAGCGTCGCGCCGGCGAGCCGCAGCATGTCCTTCTTTTCCTGGCTCTGCGTCTCCGGGATGACGATGACCGAGCGATAGCCGAGCGCGTTGCCGACGAGCGCGATGCCGATGCCGGTATTGCCCGCCGTGCCCTCGACGATGACGCCGCCCGGCTTGAGCTGCCCCTTCGCCTCTGCGTCGCGGATGATGGCCAGCGCAGCGCGGTCCTTCACGGACTGGCCGGGATTCATGAACTCGGCCTTGCCGAGGATGGCGCAGCCGGTTTCGGCCGACGCCCTTTGCAGTTTGATGAGCGGGGTATTGCCGATCGCTTCGATGACGCCGTCGCGGATGGTCATGGTCGGATTTCCCAATTCGTCCCTGACCTGATAGAGCATTGCGCGAAAAAGTGGGAACCGGTTTTTCGCAGCAGCAATGCTCTAAACTTTTCGAATCGATCACGTTTTGCGCATGCGGACGGGAATGTCCGGATGCGTCGTGATCGAGCGAAAGCCTCGTTCCCGTCATCAGCAGGCCGGCGCCGCGCCGGAGATTGTCATCATGCCCGCCGCCCGCACGAATCCGCCGCAGGATTCCGCCCCGAAGCTCGCCATGAACGAGACATTGATCGTCGACCGCCTCGGCCAGCGTGGCGACGGCATCGTGCAGGGCGCCTCCGGCCAGATCTTCGTGCCCTACGCGCTGCCGGGCGAGACCGTGCGCGCGGTGGTCGATGGCGAGCGCGGGCAGCTCGTCGAGATCATCGCGCCGTCGGAATCCCGTATTGCCGCGATCTGCCCCCTCTTCACCCGCTGCGGCGGCTGCGCGGCGCAGCACATGGCGCCCGGCCTCTATCGCGAATGGAAGCGCCACCAGGTCGTGACCGCGCTGAGCCGCGCCGGAATCGAGGCACCGGTCGCCGATCTCGTCGATGCTCATGGCGAGGGGCGCCGCCGCGTGACCTTCCATGCCCGCCGCCAGGGCGAGGCGATGATCGTCGGCTTCATGGCCGCACGCAGCCACGAGCTGATCGCCGTGGAAACCTGCCCGGTGCTGGCACCGGGACTCGACCGGGCACCGGCCGTCGCGCTGATGCTCGCGAACCGGATGGGGGGCGCCAACAAGCCTCTGGATATCCAGGTCACCGCGTCGGAAGCCGGGCTCGACGTCGACATGCGCGGGCACGGGCCAATCGGCGACAAGCTCAGGTTGGCCCTGACCCAGCTCGCCGAACGGCTCGATCTCGCCCGCCTCTCCAATCATGGCGAGATCGTCGTCGAGCGACGTGCGCCGCTGCAGCGCATGGGCAAGGCGCTGGTCGCGCCGGCCGCAGGAGGCTTCCTCCAGGCGACGGCCGCGGGCGAGGAGGCCTTGGCCGGCCTCGTCATGGCTGCGCTGCCGAAGGGCAAGCGCGCCGCCGATCTCTTCGCCGGCTGCGGCCCGTTCAGCTTCCGAATCGCCGAGCGCATGCAGGTTCTGGCGATCGAAAGCGACAAGGCTGCGATGCTCGCCCTGGCGAAAGGCTTCGGCGCGACGCCCGGCCTCAAGCCGATCGCGACGGAGACGCGCGACCTGTTCCGTCGTCCCCTGCTGGAGCATGAGCTCAACGGCTTCGACGTGGTCGTGCTCGATCCGCCCCGTGCCGGGGCGGAGGCACAGGCGAAGCGCCTGGCCGCCTCCAAGGTCAGGGACGTGATCTATGTCTCCTGCGATGCCGGCAGTTTCGCGCGTGATGCTGCGACACTGGTTGCGGGCGGATATGCGCTGGAAGGCGTGACGCCGGTCGACCAGTTCCGCTATTCCGCCCATGTCGAGCTCGTCGGCGTGTTCCGGCGAGGCAGGAAAGGCTGAGGGCAGGGCTTCAGGATGAGCGCAATTCTTGATCGCATGGCCGGCATTGTCGGCGCGAAGAACGTCGTCACCGATGCCGACGCGATGGTGCCCTATCTCAAGGAATGGCGCGATCTCTTCCGTGGCAAGGCGCAGGGCATCGTGCGCCCCGGTTCGACCGCCGAAGTCGCCGAACTGGTGAAGCTCGCGGCCGAGACCGGCACGACGCTGGTACCGCAGGGCGGAAATACCGGCCTCGTCGGCGGCCAGATCCCGATCGCCGAGGGCAGGGAGGTCATTCTCTCGCTGCAACGCCTCGACAAGGTCCGCACCGTCGACACCGACGGCGACACCATGATCGTCGAGGCCGGCGTCACCCTGAAGCGCGCGCAGGATGCGGCCGAGGCGGCCGGGCGGCTCTTCCCGCTTTCGCTCGCCTCCGAGGGCTCCTGCACCATCGGCGGCAATCTTGCGACCAATGCCGGCGGAACCGCAGTCCTCGCCTATGGCAATGCCCGCGAACTCTGCCTGGGCTTGGAAGTCGTGCTGCCGGACGGGCGCATCTGGAACGGGCTGCGCCAGCTTCGCAAGGACAACACCGGCTACGACCTGAAGGATCTCTTCATCGGTGCCGAGGGCACGCTCGGCATCATCACCGCTGCGGTGCTGAAGCTCTTCCCCCTGCCGGCGGCGCGCGCGACGGCCTTCCTTGCCGTGCCGGACCCGGAAGCGGCGCTCGCGCTGCTCAACGCCGCCAAGGCCGGTGCCGGCGGCACGCTCACCACCTTCGAGCTGATGCCGCGCATCGGCCTCGACTTCGTCCTGCGCCATGCTGCCGGCGCGCGTGATCCGCTCTCCGAGCCGTCGCCCTGGTACGTGCTGATGGAGGTCTCGGCCCAGTCCGCGGCTGGGCTCGACGAGCATGTCGAGGCCTTCCTCGGCGACGCCCTGGAAAAGGGCATCGTCACCGACGCGGCGCTGGCTGGATCGCTCACGCAGCGCGCCGACTTCTGGAAACTGCGCGAGATGATGTCGGAGGTGCAGACCTATGAAGGCGGCTCGATCAAGCACGACGTTTCCGTGCCGGTCCACGCCACGCCCGAGTTCCTGAAGCGCGCGATCCCGGTGGTCGAGGCGATGGTGCCGGGCTGCCGGCCCGTGCCCTTCGGCCATCTCGGCGACGGCAACATTCATTTCAACGTCAGCCAGCCGGTCGGCGCCGACAAGCCCGCCTTTCTTGCGCGCTGGGCCGAGATGAACGAGGCGGTCCACGCCATCGTCACGGAACTGCACGGCTCGATCTCGGCCGAGCATGGCATCGGCCGCCTGAAGCGCGACCTGCTGCCGGGCGTGAAGGATCAGGTCGAGCTCGACCTGATGCGCGCCATCAAGCAGACGCTCGATCCGAAGGGGATTATGAACCCCGGGGCGATGCTCGCGCAGGGCTGAGTCGCCAGGCGCCAAGCTTGC
>NZ_JBIWYK010000204.1:0-5595 GCF_044752385.1 Allobosea sp. CER48
TGCTGATGAGCCGCTGAGCGGGCTGACATGAAAAGGGCCGCCCAAGAGGGCGGCCCGGTCTCTCAGGCCACTTCGGCCTTCTGCTTCTGCGCGCGCTTGCGATCGTTCGGGTCGAGGATGCCCTTGCGCAGGCGGATCGACTTCGGCGTGACCTCGACGAGTTCGTCGTCATCGATCCAGGCGAGCGAACGCTCCAGCGTCATGCGGATCGGCGGCGTCAGGCGAACCGCCTCGTCCTTCGAGGTCGTCCGGATGTTGGTGAGCTTCTTGCCCTTGAGCACGTTCACCTCGAGATCGTTCTCGCGGGTATGCTCGCCGACGATCATGCCCTGATAGACCTTCCAGCCGGGCTCGATCATCATCGGGCCGCGATCCTCGAGGTTCCAGAGCGCGTAGGCCACGGCCTCGCCCGTCTCCATCGCGATCAGCACGCCGTTGCGACGACCGGAGATCTCGCCCTTGTAGGGCATGTACTCATGGAAGACGCGGTTCATGATGGCGGTGCCGCGGGTGTCCGTCAGCAGCTCGCCCTGATAGCCGATCAGGCCGCGGGTCGGAGCGTGGAAGACAAGGCGCAGGCGGTTGCCGCCCGACGGCCGCATCTCCAGCATGTCGGCCTTGCGCTCCGACATCTTCTGCACGACGACGCCGGAATGCTCCTCGTCGACGTCGATCAGCACTTCCTCGATCGGCTCGAGCAGCTGGCCGTTGTCATCGCGCTTCATGACGACGCGCGGGCGCGAGACGCCGAGCTCGAAGCCCTCGCGGCGCATGGTCTCGATCAGGATCGCGAGCTGGAGCTCGCCGCGGCCGGAGACGATGTAGCTGTCCTTGTCGGAAGCTTCCTCGATCTTCAGCGCGACATTGCCCTCGGCCTCCTTGAACAGGCGGTCGCGGATGACGCGGGTGGTGACCTTGTCGCCCTCGGTGCCGGCGAGCGGCGAGTCGTTGACCGAGAAGGTCATCGACACCGTCGGCGGATCGATCGGCTGGGCCTCGATCGGCTCGGAGATCGACGGGTCGCAGAAGGTGTCTGCGACGGTGCCCTTCACCAGACCGGCGATCGAGACGATGTCGCCCGCGACCGCTTCCTCGATCGGCTGGCGCTCGATGCCGCGGAAGGCGAGGATCTTCGAGATGCGGCCGGTCTCGACGGTGGAGCCGTCGCCCGAGAGCACCTTGATGGTCTGGTTCGGCTTGGCAGTGCCGGAGGTGACGCGGCCGGTGATGATGCGGCCGAGATAGGGGTTGGCCTCGAGCAGCGTGCCGATCATACGGAACGGGCCTTCCTCGACCTTCGGCTCCGGCACATGCTTGATGATGAGGTCGTACATCGGCGCGAGGCCCTGGTCCTGCGGGCCTTCCGGCGAAGGCGCCATCCAGCCCTGCTTGCCCGAACCGTAGAGGATCGGGAAGTCGAGCTGTTCATCGGTGGCGTCGAGCGCGGCGAAGAGGTCGAAGACCTCGTTGATGACTTCCTGGGTGCGGGCGTCGGGCTTGTCGACCTTGTTGATCGCGACGATCGGACGAAGGCCGAGCTTCAGCGCCTTCGAGACCACGAACTTGGTCTGCGGCATCGGCCCCTCGGCCGCATCGACCAGCACGATGGCCGAGTCGACCATGTTCAGGATGCGCTCGACCTCGCCGCCGAAATCGGCGTGGCCGGGCGTGTCGACGATATTGATGCGCGTGTCCTTCCAGACGACCGAGGTCGCCTTGGCCAGGATAGTGATGCCGCGCTCCTTCTCCAGGTCGTTGGAGTCCATCACGCGCTCGGCGACGCGCTGGTTCTCGCGGAAGGCGCCGGACTGCTGCAGGAGCTTGTCGACAAGGGTCGTCTTGCCATGGTCGACGTGCGCGATGATGGCGATGTTGCGCATGGACATGCGGGTAGGGCCTTGCTTTCAAGGCCACGAGCCGGCCAGGTTCGAAGCCCTGCCGGCGCAGCCTGTTTCACGTGAATCTGGAATTCGTTGCGCTGCACATAAACGCTGACGGGCTTTTCGGCAACCGCAGACCGCCCCGAAAAGTAAAGAGGCTCAGTCTTCTGCCAGCTCCCGCTGCCGCTCGGCGACGGCTCGCCCGACCTGATCGATGGCAAGGCGGTAGGCGGCAAGGGCGGCGGTATCGAGGTCCCCCTTCGCGTAGTCGGAGAGCACGCGCGTCAGGATCAGGTCCGCCTCCCGGCCAAGCCGCGCGAGCTCCGCCTCGTCCTCGCAGGTGCGGATCGCCGTGAGCAGTTCGAGCAGTTCGTCCAGGCCCGACATGGCGCGGCGCCGCCGGTTGGCGCTCTCACGGCTGAGCAGTGCGGCCCCGCCAGTGCCGACCGCGGAAAGCGCCATCGCGCCGATATAGAACCAGTCGCCATAGCGATCGAAGAAGGTCTCCTGCTCGCCGTCGATATAGGCGGCTGCCCCCGAATGGACCGGCAACGGCGCGTCCTTGTCGGTGGAGGGAGTCTCCAGCGCCTGCACCGCCGGCAGTTCCGCCGCGAGCGTCAGGCGCAGGCCCAGGATTTCCTTGGTGAGGTCGCCGACGAGATTGTCGTCGAGGCTCTGCGCCGCCACGAGACGAGAGGTGATCGAGATGGTCTGGAGGCTTTCCGCCGGCCGCGGCGGGTCACCGCCGAGTGCGCCGCGCACGATCTCGCCGGTTTCGATCGCGCGGTAATGCGCCGACAGAGCATCGGCCTCGCGCACCGGGATCAGAACGGGATCCTCGCCCCAGGCCGTGCGCAGGCGGCGCAAGCCCTCGTTGTTGGTGTGGGATCCGACGGCGTTGATCGAGAAGAAGGCCTCGATGCGCTGCTCCCTCACCGCCGGGATCACCTCGTCCGGTGCGAGGCTGACGATATCGACCTCCTCCGGGCGGACCTCATATTGCGCGAGGACGCGCTTCAGCAAGGCGAGATTGCCGGCCGGATAGCGGATCACGCCGACCTTGCGGCCGCGCAGGTCGGCGATCCTTCCGATCGTGCTTTCCTTTGTCGTGATGAAGAAGGGAAAGGTCCGCCGGGTGATCAGGACCGTGTCGGCCGTCGCAGGCATCGCGATGTCGGCGCGCAGCATGGCAAGATCGGCCTGCCCGGCATCGATCTTCTTCGCGCTCTCCTCCGATCCCTCCGTCAGGATGAGGCGCAGCCGTATCGAGGCCTTGTCGCGGTTGAGCCCCTGGACGAAAGCGGCGGCCATGCGCGCATCCTCCGAGCCCAGAGGCCCGACGGCGAGGCGCAGGGTGCGCGGCTGGCTGATGTAGTAGAATACCGTCGCGACCAGGCCGGACATGGCGAGCAGACTCGCCAGAACAGCCAAACCGCGCCTGCCTATGCCGAGCCGGACCAATCCGCCCCCCAATTCTTCGCCCACGCAGCATGGCTTCCTTCGCCATCATGTCGCAAGTACGGCATGCGCCGAGGATCGGACCGTGCTAAACGCGCGGCATGACCACCGGTTCGCCATTCCTGATCAAGATCTGCGGCCTCTCCACGCCGGAGACGCTGCATGTCGCGCTCGACAGCGGCGCGGACATGGTGGGCTTCGTCTTCCATCCCAAGAGCCCGCGCTTCATCACCCCTGAACGCGCCGGCGAGCTCGCCGCGATCGCGCGGGGGAAGGCCGAGATCACCGCGCTGATCGTCGATTGGGATGAGCGGCAGGCGAGCGAACTCGTCGCCGCCCTGAAACCCGACTGGCTGCAGCTGCATGGCCGCGAGACGCCCGGGCAGACCGCAGCCCTGCGCCGCGCGGCCGGGCGGCCCGTCATGAAGGCGCTGGGCGTCGCCACGGCCGACGACCTGAAGTCTGTCGACGCCTATCGCGATGTGGCCGATCGCATCCTGCTCGATGCCAAACCACCGAAGGACGCGGCCTATCCGGGCGGACACGGCCGCCCCTTCGACTGGACGCTGCTCGCCGAACTCGACCCTGGCTTTCCGTTCATGCTAGGGGGCGGGCTCGATCCGGCGAACGTCGCGGAGGCGATCCGCCTTGCGCGGCCGGCGGGGGTGGATGTCTCGTCGGGCGTCGAAAGCGCTCCCGGGATCAAGGACCCGGCCCGGATCGTGGAATTCATCGCGGCGGCCCGCAAGGCCGCGGCGGCAGTACAGGAAGGCTCGAGCGCATGAACGCCCCCGCGAACCCGAACAGCTACCGCAACGGCCCGGACGAGAACGGCCGCTTCGGCCTGTTCGGCGGCCGCTTCGTCGCGGAGACGCTGATGCCGCTGATCCTCGAGCTGGAGCAGGCCTACAACGCCGCCAAGGCGGACCCCGCCTATCACGCCGAGATGGCCGATGGCCTCAAGCACTATGTCGGCCGGCCCTCGCCGCTCTATTTCGCCGAGCGCCTGACCGAGCATTTCAACGGCGCCAGGGTCTATCTGAAGCGCGAGGAGCTGAACCACACCGGCTCGCACAAGGTGAACAACGTGCTCGGCCAGATCCTGCTCGCCCGCCGCATGGGCAAGAAGCGGATCATCGCCGAGACCGGCGCCGGCCAGCACGGCGTCGCCACCGCGACGCTCTGCGCCCGCTATGGCCTGGAATGCATCGTCTATATGGGCGCGGTCGACGTCGCCCGGCAGGCGCCCAACGTCTTCCGCATGCAGATGCTCGGCGCCACTGTCGTGCCGGTCGAATCCGGCACGAAGACGCTGAAGGACGCGATGAACGAGGCGCTGCGCGACTGGGTGACCAATGTCGCGACGACGTTCTACTGTATCGGGACGGTCGCCGGCCCCCACCCCTACCCGGCAATGGTGCGCGACTTCCAGTCGATCATCGGCAAGGAGACGCGCGAGCAGATGCTGGAGGCCGAGGGCCGCCTGCCGGATTCGCTGATCGCCTGCATCGGTGGCGGCTCGAACGCGATGGGGCTGTTCCACCCCTTCCTCGACGACGCGAGCGTCGAGATCTACGGCGTGGAAGCCGCCGGCCACGGCATTCCCAGCGGCCTGCATGCGGCCTCGCTGACAGGCGGCAAGCCCGGCGTGCTGCACGGCAACCGCACCTTCCTGCTCATGGACGATGACGGGCAGATCAAGGACGCCCATTCGATCTCGGCGGGGCTCGACTATCCCGGCATCGGGCCGGAGCATTCCTGGCTGCACGATGTCGGTCGGGTGAAGTATCTCTCGGCCACCGACGAGGAGGCGCTGGAGGCGTTCCAGCTGATTTCCAGGCTGGAGGGCATCATCCCCGCTCTGGAAAGCGCCCACGCGCTCGCCCGCGTCGCCGAACTCGCTCCGCAGAAGCCGAAGGACCATCTCATGGTCGTCAACCTCTCCGGCCGCGGCGACAAGGACATCCCGCAGGTCGCGGAGATCCTGGCGGCGCGCTAGACGCCTCCGGGCTTCCGGAAAGATTCCGGACCCGACCTCTCGACTCCTGCTTCGCCAACGGCAACCATGGGTTGTCTCGACGTATCCGCGTCGAGAGCATCCCGTGAAGCTGGGCCGGGGGGCCGTTGGGGGGTAGAGGCAACGACAATCGTTCGAGCGACCACGGGCCCGCGCTCGCCGGCCTGCCGGTCGAGCTCGCCTTCCTGACACGGCACGGCATCGCGCCTTCCGCGCTCCTGCCCGCGGCCAAGAGGGCGC
>NZ_JBIWYK010000205.1:0-5572 GCF_044752385.1 Allobosea sp. CER48
GTCAGGACGGCGGCGATGGGGCCTCCGATCGGGCCGGAAAGGATCGCGAAGCTGTTGCGCGAATCGACGAGGAGGCCGGGCATGATCTCGAAGGGATTGGCCATGCTGATCAAGGCGCCGGCCGCGAACAGGACGCCGACGATGATCTGCCGCAGCCAGCCGCGCTCGCCGATCTGGGGCATCGCGACGGTCAGGAGAAGGCCCGCGAGAAGCAGGAAGAACAGGCTCTCGGCGAGATTAATCAGCAACACGGGACAGGACCTTTGGCCGATCGGGCCTGCCGAACTTGCTTTCAATTGTTGAAAGCCGTCCTAACGGATGGTCTTGGCGCCGCTTTTTGCTAGCGTGCCGGCCGATGCGCCACAGCTCTCCCAACCACGCCGCCCTGACTGCCGCTCCGGCCCCCGTCGCCGAGCGCGTCACGCCGATGATGGCGCAGTATCTGGAGCTCAAGGCGGGCCATCCGGACAGCCTGCTGTTCTACCGGATGGGCGACTTTTACGAGCTGTTCTTCAAGGACGCCGAGATCGCCTCGCGCACACTCGGCATCGTTCTCACCAAGCGCGGCAAGCATCAGGGCGACGACATTGCCATGTGTGGCGTGCCGGTCGAGCGCGCCGACGACTATCTCCAGCGCCTGATCGCCGCCGGCCATCGCGTCGCCGTCTGCGAGCAGACGGAGGATCCGGCCGAGGCCAAGAAGCGCGGCGCCAAATCGGTGGTCAAGCGGGACGTGGTGCGCCTCGTCACCCCCGGGACCATCACCGAGGAACGGCTGCTCGAGCCCGGCCGCGCCAGCCTTCTCGTCGCCGTCGCACGCCGCAGGACCGGCGAGGCGGCATCGCTCTACGGGCTTGCCGCCATCGATATTTCGACCGGCCGCTTCACCGTGATGGAGACGCCGCAGGAACGGCTCGCCATCGAGTTCGCACGGCTGGAACCGCGCGAGATCGTCTGCCCCGACGCGATCCACGACGATCCCGAGCTCAAGGAGTTCTGGCGCGAGATCGCCGTGCCGGTGACGCCGCTGGCGCGGGAGGGGCTCGATGCCGCTTCCGCCGAACGGCGCCTGAAGGAATTCTTCGGCGTCGCCACCCTCGATGCCTTCGGTGCCTTCAGCCGCGCCGAGGTCGCGGCGGCAGGTGCGGCGCTCGCCTATGTCGAGCGCACCCAGCTCGGCGCCCGCCCGCCGCTCTCCGCCCCGGTGCGCGATTCCGGCTCGGCCACGATGCTGATCGACGCGGCGACCCGCGCCAATCTCGAGCTGACCCGTACGCTGGGCGGCGAACGCCAGGGCAGCCTGCTCGCGACCGTCGATCGCACGGTGACGCCGGGCGGCGCGCGCCTGCTGGCCGAGCGCCTTGCCGGCCCGCTGACCGATGCGGCCGGGATCGCGGATCGCCACGATGCGGTCGAACTGCTCGTGGCGGATGGCCCGTTGCGCGAGGACCTGCGCCAGGCCCTCGAGAAGGTGCCCGACGTCGCGCGCGCCCTGGCCCGGCTCTCGCTCGATCGCGGTGGCCCGCGCGATCTGGCCGCACTCGGCGCGGGGCTCGACGCCGCCCGCGCGATCGCCGTCCTGCTCGTCGGGGTCGGCGAGCTTCCCAGGGAACTGGCGCGCGCCATGCGGGCCTTGGGCGAGAGCGATCCTGATCTCCCGGTCCGCCTGAATGCGACGCTGGCCGACGAGCTGCCGCTCAATCGTCGCGACGGACGCTTCGTGCGCGAGGGGTTCGATCCAGGGCTCGACGAACTGCGCCTGCTGCAGATCGACTCGCGCAAGGTCATCGCCCAGCTGCAGGCGCGCTACGCCAGCGAGACCGGCTGCCGCACGCTGCGGATCAAGCACAATGCCATGCTCGGCTACTTCGTCGAAGTGCCGCAGGCGACTGGCGAGGAGTTCCTCAGGGAGCCCTGGCGCGCGACCTTCGTGCATCGCCAGACCATGTCCGATGCGATGCGCTTTTCCTCGGTCGAGCTCGGCGAGCTCGAAGCCAAGATCGCCTCCGCGGCCGACCGCGCGCTCAAGCTGGAGCTCGCCATCTTCGCCGGGTTGAGCGAGGCCGTGCTGGCGCAGGCCGAGCCGATCAAATCCGTCGCCCTGGCGCTGGCCGAGCTTGACGTCGCCGCGGCGCTCGCCGATCTCGCCGCCCGCGAGGACTGGCGCCGCCCGCAGATCGACGACGGCGCGGCCTTCACCATCGAGGGCGGCCGCCACCCGGTGGTCGAGGCCGCATTGAAGCGCGACGGCAAGCCCTTCGTCGCCAACGATACCGAATTGTCGCCGCCCGGCGCTGATGCCAGCGGCGGCCGCATCTGCCTGATCACCGGCCCGAACATGGCCGGTAAATCGACGTTTTTGCGCCAGAATGCGCTGATCGCCGTGCTCGCCCAGATGGGGTCCTTCGTTCCGGCCACCCGCGCCCATATCGGCATCGTCGACCGGCTGTTCTCGCGCGTGGGCGCCGCCGATGATCTGGCGCGCGGCCGCTCGACCTTCATGGTCGAGATGGTCGAGACCGCGGCGATCCTCAATCAGGCCGGCCCGCGCGCGCTGGTCATTCTCGATGAGATCGGCCGGGGCACCGCCACCTTCGACGGCCTCTCGATCGCCTGGGCCGCGATCGAGAACCTGCATGAGGTCAATCGTTGCCGCAGCCTGTTCGCGACGCATTACCACGAGCTGACGGCTCTCGGAGACCGGCTCGACCGCGTCGCCAACGCGACCGTGCGCGTTACCGAATGGAAGGGCGAGGTGGTCTTCCTCCACGAGGTCGTGCCCGGCGCCGCGGACCGCTCCTACGGCATTCAGGTCGCGAAGCTCGCCGGTTTGCCGCCGGCGGTGGTCGAGCGGGCCCGGGCCATACTCGGCGAGCTCGAGAAGACCGAGCGCGAGAAGCCGGTCGCCTCGCTGGTCGACGACCTGCCGCTCTTCGCCGCGCCGCAGCGCCGGCCGGCGCCGATCGTAGAGGATGACCAGCCCGATGGATTGCGCGACGCCCTGGCCGGGATCGATCCCGACGAGATGACCCCGCGCGAGGCGCTCGAAGCGCTCTACCGCCTGAAGGGACTGGCCTGAGACGCTCTGCTAGCCCAGCCGCTTGACGCTGGTGATCGCGCCGAAGCTCTTGTCGCGGATGCGGTCGCGCGCCTCCCGCAGGGGCTCGCGATGAACATCCATCGTGTAGCCATTGGCGTGGAGCAGCGTATCGGGGGCGGTGAGGATGCCGACATGGCCCTTCCAGAACACGAGGTCGCCGCGCTGGAGTCCCGAGAGGTCCTCACGGAGTTCGACGGGGCGGCCGAGCGCGGCTTCCAGCATGTCGGAGTCGCGCGGCGAGGCGATGCCGGCCGCGGCGAGGGCGAGCTGCGTCAGCCCCGAGCAGTCGAGCCCGAGACTTGTCTTGCCGCCCCAGAGATAGGGCACGTTCCGGAAGCGCTCGGCGACGGCGACGAAATCGGACTCATGCCGGTCGAGCGGCGCGAGGTGCTTCGCGAAGACGTGGCCGCCATCGGCGAGGACGAGGAAGTCTCCGGCCTCGCCGGAGACCGACACGCCCGCGCCCAGTGACAGCGCCGCCAGCGGCGGCTGTTTGATCGCAGGGCCGGGATAGACGAAGGTCCTGAGCGCGGTGACGCGATGGGTCGGAGCGGGCGCATCCGGCCGTAGCGCGTCGTCCGGCAGGTAGCCGACATAGCCGTCGCCTGCGAGCTGGACCCAGGCCCAGCCTTCTTCGCGCTCGTAGACATCGACCAGCTCGCCCGCGAGCGCTTCGGTGTCCAACGGCGCATCGGGCCGCGGCTCCCGCCGCAACGGCGCGGAGGGGGCGATCACGCGCATCGGCTGCGGATCGGCGAAACGCGCCGCCTCCACCTGCCCCGTCAGGGCGCGGGCGGCGAGGTCGGGACGGAAGGCGCTGGTGCGGCGGTCGAGAATCGTCATGTGTGCAATCTACCGTGGAGAAGCCCGCTTCGGGAGGCCCCTCAGCTCGCGCCGATCTCCTTGGCGTGCTCGGTGACGAGATCGGCCAGCCTTTCGACCGCGAGCGCGCCGGCGACGGTCCGCTGGATCACGACATTGCGCCGGTCCGCTTCGTCGCGCTTGCGGCTGAGCAGGCCAAGCTTGCCGAGCGTATCGAGCGCGCGGGTGATGACGGGCTTGGTGACGCCGAGCTGCCTGGCGAGGCCACGCACGGTGTGCGGGGGCAATTCGAGATAGACCGTCAGCAGGATCGCCGTCTGGCGCGCGGAGAGATCGGCCTCGCTGTCCCGAACCAGGTCGAGATGCACCTGCCGCCACAGTCTGAGTGCCTGCGAAGGCCTGATCTCCAGGGGCATGAAGGCGCGGTTCCCGATCGTTACGGAACCGTATCATTGCCCTGTCGAGCCGGCGCTGCAATCGCCTTCGCCGATCAGCCTTAACCGACCGGATAGAACTGTTTGGCCAGCGCGTAGGTCAGTCGCGCGCCCTGGCATTCGCCACCTTCCGGGCGCCCCGGTTTGGCGGAGGGGTTCCACGCATAGATGTCGAAATGGGCGTAGGATCGCGTCTTCTCGACGAAACGGTTGAGGAACAGCGCAGCGGTGACGGAGCCGGCCATGCCGCCGCTCGAGACATGGTTCACATCAGCGATCTTGGAGTCGAGCAGCGTGTCGTAGGGGGCCCAGAGCGGCAGGCGCCAGACGGGGTCGTTCACGGCCATGCCGATCCGGGCGATCTCGTCGGCAAGCCCGTCGTCATGGGTGTAGAAGGGCGGCAGCTCCGGCCCCAGCGCTGTACGGGCCGCGCCGGTCAGCGTGGCGAAATCGATCAGCAGCTCGGGCGCCTCCTCGTCGGCGAGCGCCAGCGCATCGGCCAGGATCAGGCGGCCTTCGGCATCGGTGTTTCCGATTTCGACGAACAGCCCCTTGCGGCTGGCCAGCACGTCGCCAGGGCGGAACGCGTTGCCTGAGACGGCATTCTCGACGGCCGGCACCAGGAGCCGCAGGCGCACCGGCAGCCCGGCCAGCATGATCATGCGTGCAGCGGCGATCGCAGCCGCGGCCCCGCCCATGTCCTTCTTCATCAGCAGCATCGAGGCGTCGGGCTTCAGGTTGAGGCCGCCCGTGTCGAAGGCGACGCCCTTGCCGACGAGCGTGACCTTGGGGGCATCCGGTTCGCCCCAGACGAGGTCGATCAGGCGTGGCGCGCGCGGCGAGGCGCGGCCGACGGCATGGATCATCGGGAAGTTTCGCGCGATCAGATCGTCGCCGACGATGCTCGAGACCGTGGCGCCACACTCGGCGGCGAGCCTGCGGACCGCCGCCTCGATCTCGCCGGGCCCCAGATCATTGGCGGGGGTGTTGACAAGATCGCGCGCCAGCATCGCCGATTCCGCGATCAGGCCGATCTCCGCGCCGTCGATGCCCTCCGGCAGGCAGAGCCGTGCCCGTGGTGGATTCGGCTTGCGATAGCGATCGAAGCGATAGCCCTGCAACAGCCAGCCGAGCGCAGCCAGAGCCGGATCGTCGACCTCGCCGTCGAGCACGTAGTCGCCCGGCGGCAGCAGGGTGGCCAGGCGGGCAGGCCCGA
>NZ_JBIWYK010000206.1:0-5552 GCF_044752385.1 Allobosea sp. CER48
TGGCATACCCCTCGAACGTGCCATCCGGCGCAATGCGCGAAGGCTGCAACGGCAGCAGCTTCGCCTCGAGCGGCAGGCGGGAGAGCCCGGTCATCGGCTTCGCTCCCCGCCCTTGCCCATCGGGGAGCGGCCGCCTTCCAGCTTCGCCAGATTCTGGAGGAAACGCGTGAAGGCCTCAGCCGTCGCGCCATCCGCTCTCACCCTCACCGGCGGCGCGCGGCCTGTGGCGGGGCGCGTCGACGGAGGTTTCGCATCGCGGCTGGCCTTCATGATTGATCCCCCTCCTGGCGCGTGTTGAAGCGGTTGAGCTCGCGGACGAAATCGTCGAATCGGCGATTGGCTGCCGTCAGCTCGCGCAGGATGAGCCAGGCCAGGCTTGACGCGCTGGCGGCCCACAGCAGCAGGCCGAGATGGCCGACATCGGCGCGGCCGACGAAGGCGGCGATGACCTGGTCGAGCATGTTCATGGTCGCTCCTTCCCCGAGGCACGCCGGCCGTAGCCGACTGCCTCGCGCTTCTCCTCGTCATCGAGGAAGCTCGCCGCACCGAGGCGCCGCCAGAGCGATTCCCGCTCGTCGGCCAGCGCTTCGATGGCATCGAGATCGGGCTCGAGGCTCAGTTCGTCGCCGAAAGCGGGGCCGAGCCATTGGGCCAGCGACTGCGCCGAGCGCTTCACCAGGGGGATCACGGTCTGGCGCCAGAGCGCGCGGTTCGCCTCGGCGAAGTTGGCATGCGTGTTGTCGCCCGGCAGGCCGAGCAGCAGTGGCGGCACGCCGAAGGCGAGCGCGATTTCGCGCGCGGCCACGCCCTTGGCGGCCACGAAATCCAGCTCCGCCGGTGTCAGCGAAAGCGGCTTCCAGTCGAGCCCGCCTTCGAGCAGCAGCGGCCGGCCGGCATTGCGGGCGCCCTGGAAGGAGTCTTCCAGCTCCTGCTTCAGCCGTTCGAACTGCGCCTCGGTCAGCGTCGCGCCTTCAGGCCCGTCATAGACCAGCGCGCCGGAAGGCCTGGCGGCGTTGTCGAGCAGCGCCTTGTGCCAGCTGCTGGCGGCGTTGTGGATGTCGAGCGCGCTCGCCGCCGGCTCGACCGGGGAAAGGCCGTAATGGTCGTCGACAGGGTGGAACAGCGTCAGATGCAGGATCGGCGGGAGCCCGGCCTCGTCCTGCCGGAAGCGGACCGTGTCGCCTCCGACGCTGTAATCATAGGCTTCCGGCCAGCCATCGCGACCGGGCACCACCCGCATGCGGTCCGGCCTCAGCGCATAGAGCTCGCGCGGCTCGCGCCCGGTGCTGACGACCTCGACATAGGCGTTTCCGGCGACGAGCAGGTGGCCGAACAGCGTCTCGCGGAAGGCGATGCCTCCCTGGCGCGGATTGGGCCTGTCGATCAAGGCCAGTGCCGCGTGCTCCGGCACCTCCCGCGCTCCGACCTTGGCGCTCAACGGCGTCTGCGCCGCGGCCTCGGCAATCAGGCGGACGCACCGATGGACGACCGGGTTGCGCTCATAACCCTCGCGCGACAGCGCGACGTAGTCGCGCGGCGTCCAGACCGGGCGCCCGGCTTCGTGCAAGGCGATCAGGGGCCCGACGCGCGAGCGCTTATGTTCCGGCGCGGCACGGCCGCGAAGGTTGCGAAGAAAATCGAACATGGAAGTCTCGCTTTTTCGAGCGTGAAACGACGAGCTGGAGCCTTGGAGCTACATTCCCCTCACCCGCGGCCGGCCCTTCGGCGCGAGCATCAGGTGCGTCAGCGCCCAGACGAGCGCATCGAGCCGGTCTGGCGAGCGTCCGCCCTCCAGGCCACGAGGACCGAAGGAGCACATCTCATCCTCAAGCGCCGGATAGGTCCCGGCATGACGCACGCGGCCTTGCGCATAGAGGGCTGCCACCGGCTCGGCCCGGAGATACTTGCCGCGCGTCGCCCTGACCGAGAGGACCGGGATGCCGGCATCGACCTCGCGGATGATGCTTTCCACCATCTCCCCGCCCTGATTGACCTCGACGACGAGCGCGTCCGCTTCATGACGGCGATAGAGCGCAGCGGCCCTCTCGGCCCATTCATGGGGCCGGGCACCGGCGAGCGTGGCATCCTCCAGCACATGGCCGACGCCATCACCGTCGACGCCGGCGACGACCAGCCCGCAGCAATCGGCGCGCTGGGAGGAGGATGCCGGGGGATCCACGGCGACCGCGATCCGGGCAAGCGGCCCTGGTTCCCGCTCGCGGGCGGCCTCGATCATGGCGCGCGTCCACAGCGCGCCGGGGCTTTCCTCGACGATTTCGCCGTCGAGCTCCTGGCGTCCCAGCCGCGTCCCGCCATAGGCTTCCGTGACGGTGCGGACGAACTCCGCCGCCAGGTTGAACTGATTGTCGCGCGTTCTGGCCCGGCTGACCGCGACATGCGGATCTCCGAGCAGGCGCTTGATCAGGGCCAGGGGGCGCGGTGTCGTCGTCACGATCTGGCCGGGATGATCGCCGAGGCGCAGGCCGAATTGCAGCATGTCCCAGCACTCCTGAAGGTTCGGCCACTTCGCCAATTCGTCGGACCAGGCGGCGCCGAATTGCGGGCCGCGCAACCCTTCCGGGTCCTCGGCCGAGAAGACCTGCCCGATCGCCCCGTTCGGCCACTGGAGGCGGCGCAGCGATGGCTGCCAGGTCGGCCGCTCCCAGCGCGTGTGGATCGCGAGCAGGCCGGAGACGCCCTCGATCATCACATCCCGGACCTGACCTTGCGTCTCGCCGAGGAGGGCGATGCGTTCAGTCCGCATACCGGCGAAAGGAGGATGGCCGAGCGCCATTCCCTTGACCCATTCGGCGCCCGTCCGGGTCTTGCCGGCACCACGCCCGCCAAGGACCAGCCAGATCGGCTTTGCCGGTTCGGCCGGTACTTGGTCAGGTCGTGCCCAGATCGACCACTCGGCTGCGACAGCCTCCACCAACTCAGGCGGCGCTGTCTCCACCAGCCGCTTGAGCAACCTCACTCGCGTCTTCGCCGGCAAGCGCTTCAAGACGTCGAGCAAGCTCCTGACGGAGCTGTGCGACATGTCGCAGGCCGTCAGCGGCATCGGGTTCATCCGTCTGCTTGTCCCTCTTCGCGCTCTGAGGCTCCTCGATCGCCACCAGTTCACGAACCGTACGGGCGAGCGTCGCCAGGGCCTTCGCGTCCGCCTCGCTGGCCGGCGCACCCTTCGGCAGGTCGGCCAGATGCTCCTCGTGCGCATCGAGCTGGCGCTTGGCAGCACGCCAAAGCTGGCCCACCACCACCTTGCGGGATACCACCGGCCGCCTCTGCTTAGCCGCCGGCTGCCGCGTCCTGCTGTCGTCTTCGGCCATGCGTCTCCCCGTGATGACGGGCACGAAAAAGCCGCCGGCTGCAGAGCGCGGCGGCTTCGTTCGGGCACATTTCGTGAGCGTTCCCGATCTCTAACCGATCAGCGTCACGATGTCAAGATAATATTCCTACAACCTGAAGGCGCAGTCACAGAAACAGGTCACGCCTGCTCCTTCTCGATCCATTTGTAGGTCGCGGCCGGCACGTAGTTCTGCATCCGATCCAGCAATGTCGCCGGCTCGGTATCGGTCATAGCCATGGCGCGGTGGTTCTGCTTCAGGAACCCGGCCTCGACGGTCTGGTCGAGAAAAGTGGCCAGCGGATCGTAGAAGCCGGCGACGTTGAGCAGCCCAAGCGGCTTGGCATGGATGCCGAGCTGGCCCCAGGTCCAGATCTCGAACAACTCCTCGAAGGTGCCGATACCGCCGGGCATGGCGATGAAGCCGTCCGACAGCTCTGCCATCCGCGCCTTGCGGGTGTGCATCGTGTCCACGACCTCGAGCCAGGTCAGCCCGATATGACCGACTTCCTTGTCCTGCAGCGCCTTGGGGATGACTCCGTGGACCTGTCCTCCGGCTTCCAGCGCAGCGTTGGCGACGATGCCCATCAGCCCGACAGCACCGCCGCCATAGACCAGCGTCAGGCCGCGCCGCGCGATTTCACCGCCCATGGCGCGGGCGCCCGCCGCATAGACGGGATCGATGCCGGGATTGGAGCCGCAGAAGACACAAACCGATCTCATGAACCGAGAGCCTGCAAGATTCGGGCCCAGGAACGCTGGCCCTTGTGGAAGGAGGACATGTCGTACTTCTCGTTGGGCGAATGGACGCGGTCGTCGTCGAGGCCGAAACCGACGAAGAGCGTGTCGATGCCGAGCGTGCGCTTGAAATCGCCGCCGACGGGAATCGAGCCGCCGCTGCCGATCGAAACGACGCGCCCGCCCCATTCTTCGGCGAGCGCCCCGCGCGCCTTCTGCAGCACCGGCGAATCCGCGGGCACGGCCAGAGCGGGCGAGCCGGAATGGCCGATGAACTCCGCCGAGACATCCTCCGGCAACCGGTCGCGGACGAACTGGCGGAAGGCTTCCGCGATCTTCACGGGGTCCTGGTCGCCGACGAGGCGGAAGGAGATCTTGGCCGACGCCTGGCCGGGAATGACCGTCTTGCTGCCCTCGCCGGTATAACCGCCCCAGATGCCGTTGACGTCGCAGGTGGGGCGGGACTGGACCTGCTCGATCAGCATCCGCCCCTTCTCGCCGATGGAGTGCTTCAAGCCGATCTGCCCGAGGAAATCCTCTTCCGTCAGGCCGAGATCGGCCCATTCCGCCTTCTGCGCGTTGGTCGGCTCGTGCACGCCCTCATAGAAGCCGGGAACGGTGATGCGGCCATTCTCGTCATGGAGCTCACCCACGATCCGGGCGAGAATATGGATCGGATTGGCGGCCGCGCCGCCGAAGAGGCCAGAGTGCAGATCGCGGTTGGCGGCGGTCAGCGTGACCTCCTGATAGACCATGCCGCGCAAGGTCGAGGTGATCAGGGGCGTCTCGCGATCCCACATGCCGGTGTCGCAGACCAGCGCATAATCCGCCTTCAGTTCGGCGGCGTTGGCCTTGATGTAGCCCGGCAGGTTGACCGAGCCGGACTCTTCCTCGCCCTCGACGAGGATGGTCAGGCCGATCGGCAGGTCGCCGGTCTCTGCGAGCGTTGCGCGCACAGCCTCGATGAAGGTCATTACCTGCCCCTTGTCGTCGCAGGCGCCGCGCGCCGCGATGACCTTGCGGCCAGGCTCGAGCTCGCGAACGGTGGGCTTGAAGGGATCGGCATCCCACAGATTCAGCGGGTCGACCGGCTGCACGTCGTAATGGCCGTAGAACAGCGCGTGCGGCGCGCCGGGCTTCGGCCTATGCGCGAGCACGACGGGATGGCCGCCGGTTTCGCGCAACTCGGCCTTGAAGCCGAGCGCCTCGAGGTCGGCCCGCAGCCATTCGGCAGCGGCGCGCGTCTGCGCATTGAACGCCGGATCGGTGCCGATCGAGGGAATTTCCAGCCAGGAGGACAGGCGGGCGACGGACGCGTCAAGTTCAGCATCGAGACGAGCGAGAACGGCGGGAAGCTTGGTCATGGCAACCATCGAAAGCGATTCAGGTGACGCCATCATGGCAAGCGCCCGGGCGGGCGTCAGCATACAATCATGCATTGCCGCCCGACCTGGCCGCAACCCTAATT
>NZ_JBIWYK010000207.1:0-5532 GCF_044752385.1 Allobosea sp. CER48
AGTCTCGTCGAAGGCGTACCCGGCGCCACGTACGGTACGAAGCGGGTCTTTGGAATTGGCGGGCGTGATCGCCTTGCGCAGCCGGCCGACATGCACGTCCACGGTGCGCTCGTCGATATAGACGTCGCGCCCCCAGACAGCGTCGAGCAGCTGCGCGCGCGAGTAGACGCGCCCGGGCGCCTGCATCAGGAATTCCAGCAGCCTGAACTCGGTCGGTCCCAGGTGCAGTTCGCTGCCGGCACGGCGCACACGCCGCGTCGTGCGATCGAGCTCGAGGTCGCCGGCTGCCAGCAGCCCCGCGACATGGCCGGGCTTGGCGCGGCGCAGCAGCGCCTGGATGCGGGCGATCAGCTCCGGCAGCGAGAAGGGCTTCACCACATAATCGTCGGCGCCGGTCGCGAGCCCGCGTACGCGCTCGGTCTCCTCGCCGCGCGCCGTCAGCATGATGATCGGCACGCGCTCGGTGTCGCGGCGCGAGCGCAGCCGGCGGCAGAGCTCGATGCCGGAAAGACCGGGCAGCATCCAGTCCAGCAGCACGAGATCGGGCGTGTGGTCGCGCAGATGCAGTTCCGCGTCGTCCCCGCGCGCGACGCTATCGACCTCGAAGCCCTCGGCTTCGAGGTTGTAGCGCAGCAGCAGGGTCAACGGCTCCTCGTCCTCGACGATCAGGATGCGTGCGGCCATGATGTCCTGCTTCAGTTCCCGGTGATCGCCTCGACCTCGATATTCGTCGTGTCGAGCTTCGGCCGGTTCACGTCGAGCGAGTCGCCGGTGATCAGGTAATGGATGGTCTCGGCGATGTTGGTGGTGTGGTCGCCGATGCGCTCGATGTTCTTCGCGCAGAACAGGAGATGCGTGCAGAAGGTGATGTTGCGCGGATCCTCCATCATATAGGTCAGGAGTTCCCGGAACAGCGAGGTGTAGAGCGCGTCGATCTCGTCGTCGCGGCGCCAGACCTCGAGGGCCTTCTGCTCGTTGCCGGCGGCGTAGGCGTCGAGCACGTCCTTGAGCTGCGCCTGGACCAGGCGGCTGATATGCTCGAGGCCGACGACGGCGCGATGCGGCGGCTGGAACTGGCCGGCGATGGCGACGGCGCGCTTGGCGATGTTCTTGGCGAGATCGCCGACGCGCTCGACATCCGCGGCGATGCGGATCGCCGAGATCAGCTCGCGCAGATCGTTGGCGAGGGGCTGGCGCCGGGCGATGGTCAGTACCGCCTTTTCCTCGACCTCGCGCTGGAGATTGTCGAGGCGCTGGTCGGCGGAGATGATCTTCTGGGCGAGCGCCGTGTCGCGGCGCACGAGCGCCACGGTGGAATCGCCCAGCATGCGCTCGGCCATGCCGCCCATTTCGGCGAGGCTGCGGCGGATGCCTTCGAGGTCGGTGTCGTAGGAGCGGACGATGTGGTCGGTCATGGCGTTGTCCTCCGGCGCATCGGGCCGAAAAGTGGAAACCGGTTTTCGGGCAAGCCGATGCGAAACTGAAATGCCGCTCAGCCGAACCGGCCGGTGACGTAGTCCTGCGTCTGCTTCTTGGCCGGGTTCATGAAGATGGTGTTGGTCGGTGCGAACTCGATGACCTCGCCCAGATACATGAAGGCGGTGTACTGCGAGATGCGCGCCGCCTGCTGCATGTTGTGGGTGACGATGGCGATGGTGAAGTCGCTCTTGAGCTGCTCCAGCAGATCCTCGATCTTGCCGGTCGAGATCGGGTCGAGCGCCGAGGTCGGCTCGTCGAACAGGATCACTTCCGGCTTCTGCGCGATGGTGCGCGCGATGCAGAGGCGCTGCTGCTGACCGCCGGAGAGGCCCATGCCGGAGCTTTTCAGCTTGTCCTTGACCTCGTCCCAGAGCGCGGCGCGGCGCAGCGCGCCTTCGACGCGGTCGTCGAGTTCGGATTTCGGCGGCTTCTCGTAGAGGCGGATGCCGAAGGCGACGTTGTCGTAGATCGACATCGGGAACGGCGTCGGCTTCTGGAAGACCATGCCGACGCGCGACCGCAGCTCGTTCACGTCGACATCGTTCGAGATGATGTTGCGCCCGTCGAGCATGATCTCCCCGGTGGCCTTCTGCTCGGGATAGAGCGAGTAGATCCGGTTGAAGATGCGCAGCAGGGTCGACTTGCCGCAGCCGGACGGGCCGATCAGCGCCGTGACGTGCCGGTCACGGAAGTCGAGGTTGATGTTCTTCAGCGCCTTGTGCTCGCCGTAGTAGAAATCGAGGTTCTTCACCGCGATCCGGACGGGCGCCTCGGCATCGAGCGACTGGGGAGAGAGTTCAAGGGTCGAGAGCATCGACATGGTCCTCAAGGTCGGATGCGACCGGGTTGGATTCAAGCGCTAATTACTTCCCGCCGGCGACGATGCGGCGGGCGACGATCGAAAGCAGCAGGATCGAGACGGTGATGATCAGCGATCCCGCCCAGGCGAGCTGCTGCCAGTTCTCGTAGGGGGCGGAAGCGAACTGGTAGATCGTGACCGGCAGGTTCGAGACGCCGCCGACGAGCGAGGGCGAGAACCAGAAGTTGTTGTTCAGCGCGGTGAAGAGCAGCGGCGCGGTCTCGCCGGCGATGCGGGCGAGCGCCAGCAGGATGCCCGTCACCATGCCGGCCTTGGCCGCGCGCCAGGTCACCGAGGTGATGACGACGGAGGGCGGCGCGCCGAGGGCGGCCCCCGCCTCCCGCAGCGGGCCCGGCACGAGGTTCAGCATGTCCTCGGTGGTGCGCACGATGACCGGGATCGCGATGATGCCGAGCGCGACGCCGCCGGCCCAGCCCGAATAGCCGCGGAACGGCTCGACCAGGATCACGTAGACGAACAGGCCGATCAGGATCGACGGGGCCGAGAGCAGGATGTCGTTGATGAAGCGGATGAGGTTGGCGAGCTTGGAGCCCCGGCCGTATTCCGCAAGCCAGGTGCCGGCGAGCACGCCGATCGGCGTTGCGATGGCGATGCCGAGGAAGGTCAGCACGAAGGAGCCGACGATGGCGTTGGCGAGGCCGCCGCCTTCGGTTCCCGGCCCGGGCGTCACGGCGGTGAAGGTGGCGACGGAAAGCCCGCCGATGCCCTTCACCAGCAGCATTCCGAGGATCCAGAACAGCACGAAGATGGCTGCGAAGGTGAAGCCGGTGGCGATGACCTTCATCAGCCGGTCGGCCGTGCGGCGGGACTGGCGCACGCGCCCCCAGGGGGCGTGGGGCAGTTCGCGGGGCGTGGTCGTCATGGTCATGGACAAGGACCTCAGTAGCGCTTGACGCGGGCGACCAGCAGCCGCGCGATGACGAGGACGACGAAGGTGACGAAGAACAGGATGCAGCCGAGCGCGATCAGCGCGTTGAGCTGCAGGCCCATGGCCTCGTTGAATTCGTTGGCGATGCGCGAGGCGATGGTCGAGCCCGGATCGAGGATCGAGGCCGAGAGCCGGTTGGCGTTGCCGACCACGAAGGTCACCGCCATCGTCTCGCCGAGCGCACGGCCGAGGCCGAGCATCACGGCGCCGATGATCGAGACGCCCGCCTGCGGCACCAGCACATGGCGCACCACTTCCCAGGTGGTCGCTCCAATTCCATAAGCGCTCTCGCGCAGCACGGAGGGGATCTGCTCCAGCATGTCGCGCGTGATCGAGGCGATGAAGGGCACGATCATGAAGGTCAGGATCAGGCCCGCGGTGAAGATGCCGAGGCCCGAGGGCGAGCGCGAGTAGAGGATGGTGCCGAGGACCGGCATGCCCTCGACGATGTTTGAGACCGGGATCTGCACATAGGCGGCGAAGAGCGGCACGAAGACGAACAGGCCCCACATGCCGTAGATGATCGAGGGCACTGCGGCGAGCAGCTCGATCGCGGTCGCGACCGGCTTCTTGAACCAGGCCGGCGCAAGCTGCGTCAGATAGACGGCGATGCCGAGCGAGAGCGGCACGCCGATCAGGAGCGCGATCAGCGCGGTCGAGAGCGTGCCGACGATCGCCGGCCAGGCACCGTACTGCTCGTTCTGGGTATCCCAGACGCTGGATGTGATGAAGCCGAGGCCGAATTCGCGGAAGGCCGGCCAGCCGCCGATGATCATCGAGATCATGATGCCGGCGAGCAGCACGAGCACCAGCAGCGCCGCTGCGAAGCTCGCATTGCGGAAGAACAGGTCGAAGCCCGCCTTCGGCGTCCTGCGCGCGACCGGCCTTGCGCCGGGAATGCTCGTCATGTCGGTTGCTGCGGTCATCCGCGGAGGCTCCGTGTCGTGGCAGAAGCGATTCCAGGCCATGCGCGCGGCCCGGGGCTCGCCTCGGCCCTCATCCCGAAGGGCGCCTCGCGAGCGCCGCCCCTCGGGATGAGGGCTTCTGGAGTGGCGGCGAGGCGGGATCGACCCGCCTCGCCCTGTCCATCGGCAGCGATCAGAAGATCGGCTTGCCGGCGGTGTCGGTCACGCCCTTCCAGGCGTTGCGGACCTGATCCTTCACGGTCGGCGGCAGGGCGACGTAGTCGAGGTCGCTCGCCAGCTTGTCGCCGTTCTTGTAGGTCCAGTCGAAGAACTTCAGCGCGGCCTGAACCTCTTCCGGCTTCTCCGGCTTGGCATGGACCAGGATGAAGGTCGCCGAGGTGATCGGCCAGGCATCCGCGCCCTTCTGGTTGTTGAGCGAGATGCCGAAGCCCGGCTGCTCCTGCCAGTTGGCGTTGGCGGCCGCAGCCTGGAAGGCCTTCTCTTCCGGCGCCGGGAAGTTGCCGTCGGCATTCTTCACCAGGGCGTGGGAGAGCTTGTTCTGCTTGGCATAGGCGTATTCGACATAGCCGATCGAGTTGGCGACCTGCTTCACCGAGGCGGAAACGCCCTCGTTGCCCTTGCCGCCGATGCCGACCGGCCACTGCACAGACTGGTTGGCGCCGATCTTCGACTTCCAGTCGGCCGAGACCTTGGAGAGGTAGTCGGTGAACACGAAGGTCGTGCCCGAGCCGTCCGAACGATAGACCGGGTTGATGTTGGCGTCCGGCAGGGTGACGCCGGCATTGAGCGCGACGATCTTCGGGTCGTTCCACTTCTTGATGTCGCCCAGGTAGATCTGCGCGATGATCTCGCCGGAGAGCTTGAGCTTGCCCGGCTCGACGCCGGCGATGTTCACGGCCGGAACGACGCCGCCCATCACGGTCGGGAACTGGATCAGGCCGTCCTTGGTCAGGTCCTCGCCCTTGAGCGGGGCGTCGGTCGCGCCGAAGGCCACGGTCTTGGCCTTGATCTGGCGGATGCCGCCACCCGAGCCGATCGACTGGTAGTTCAGCCCGGTGCCGGTGTCCTTCTTGTAGGCCTCGGCCCACTTCGAATAGATCGGGAAGGGGAAGGTCGCGCCGGCGCCGGTGATGTCGGCGGCCTGGGCGGAACCGGCGATCCCGGCGGCGAGGGCCGCGAGAACGAGAATCTTGCGCATTGAGATGTCCTCTCTGGGTCGCTGTTGACAGCTGCCCTGTCAGAACACCGTCTATATGACAGCCGGATGACATTTCGTCATGAAGACTGTCATCAACGCCGCCTTGCGCGCATGGCTGCCG
>NZ_JBIWYK010000208.1:0-5531 GCF_044752385.1 Allobosea sp. CER48
AGTGCGCCCGGCACGAGGCCGGGCGCTCAACACGCGAACTGTGAAAGACGGCTCAGACGAACTGGCCGTGGCAGTGCTTGAACTTCTTTCCGGAACCGCAGGGGCAGGGCTCGTTGCGGCCGACCTTGCCCCAGGTCTCGGGATCGGCCGGATTACGGTCGAGGACCTCGGTATCGGCATCGACCGCAGCGAACTGCACGCCGCCTCCGCCATAATCGCCGCCGCTGCCGAAGCCGGCCCCGTCCTGCGCCAGCTGCGGCGCCTGCTGGTCCTCAGGCTGCTCGAACCGAACCTCGACGCGCGAGAGATGGCCGGTGACCTGCTGGCGCAGCTGGCCGATCAGGCCGTCGAACAGCTCGAAGGCCTCCTGCTTGTACTCCTGCAGCGGGTCGCGCTGCGCAAGCCCGCGCCAGCCGATGACCTGGCGGAGATGGTCGAGCGTGACGAGATGCTCGCGCCAGAGATGGTCGAGCGACTGCAGGAGCACCTGCTTCTCGACATAGGTCATGACCTCTTCGGTGTTCCGCTCGATGCGGCCGGCATAGTCCTCGTCGGCAAGCTTGCGGATGCGCTCGCGGATCTCGCTGTCGGCGATGCCCTCTTCCTTGGCCCAGTCCTCGACCGGCAGATCGAGGTTGAGATACTGGATCACCTCCTGCTTGAGGCCGGCGGTATCCCACTGCTCGGGATAGGCTTCCTCGGGGATGTGGCGGGCGACGACGTCCTCGACCACGCCGTGGCGCATGTCGTCGATCGTCTCGCGCACGCTGGCCTGTCGCATGAAGTCGCGGCGCTGCTCGAACACGACCTTGCGCTGGTCGTTCATCACGTCGTCGTACTTCAGGATGTTCTTGCGGATGTCGAAGTTGCGCGCCTCGACCTTGCCCTGAGCCTTCTCGACGGCCTTGTTGATCCAGGGATGGACGATGGCCTCGTCCTCCTTGAGGCCGAGCTTCGTCAGCATGCCGTCCATCCGGTCTGAGCCGAAGATGCGCATCAGATCGTCCTGCAGCGACAGGAAGAACTTCGAACGGCCGGGATCGCCCTGGCGGCCGGCGCGGCCACGCAGCTGGTTGTCGATGCGGCGGCTCTCATGCCGCTCGGTGCCGACGATGTAGAGCCCGCCCGCCTTGAGGACGCGCTGCTTGAAATCGGCCACCTCGGCGCGGATCGCCGCCGCCCTGGCGTCGCGATCCGGGCCAGGCTCCACGCCGACGAGGTCGTGGTTGATCCGCATCTCGGCGTTGCCGCCGAGCTGGATGTCGGTGCCACGGCCGGCCATGTTGGTGGCGATGGTGATGGCGCCGGGCACGCCGGCCTGGGCGACGATATAGGCCTCCTGCTCGTGGAAGCGGGCGTTCAGCACCGCGAAGGCCTTGGTCGTCTTGCCCTCGCGCGCCGCCTGATAGACCGGCTCCAGCGCAGCCGGGTTGGTGAAGTCGAGCAGCTTGTAGCCCGCCTTCTCCAGCATCTCCGCAACGAGCTCGGAACGCTCGATCGACGTGGTGCCGACCAGGATCGGCTGGCCATTGGCCTGCGCCGACTGGATCTCGCGGATGATGGCGCGAACCTTCTCCTCGAAGGTGCGGTAGACCTCGTCGTCCTCGTCCTTGCGGGCGACCGGAACGTTGGTCGGGATCTCGACGACCTCGAGCTTGTAGATCTGGAAGAACTCGTCGGCCTCGGTCGCGGCCGTGCCGGTCATGCCGGCGAGCTTGGCGTAGAGGCGGAAATAGTTCTGGAAGGTGATCGAGGCCAGCGTCGCGTTCTCGGGCTGGACGGTAACGCCTTCCTTGGCCTCCAGCGCCTGGTGCAGGCCCTCCGAGTAACGCCGGCCCGGCATCATGCGACCCGTGAACTCGTCGATGATGACGACCTCGTCGTTGCGGACGATGTAGTCCTTGTCGCGAGTGAAGAGCGTGTGGGCGCGCAGCGCCTGGTTGACGTGGTGGACCAGCGTGACGTTGTGCGCGTCGTAGAGATCGCCCTCGTTCAGCAGCCCGGCATCGCGGAGCAGTTCCTCGATATGCTCGTTGCCGGCCTCGGTCAGCGCGACGGTGCGCTGCTTCTCGTCGACCTCGTAGTCGCCGGCGACCAGCCCCGGCAGCACCTTGTCGATCGCGACATAGAGATCCGACTTGTCGTCGAGCGGACCGGAGATGATCAGCGGCGTGCGGGCTTCGTCGACCAGGATCGAGTCCACCTCGTCGACGATGGCGAAGTGGTGGCCGCGCTGGCTCATCTGCGCGGTGTCGTACTTCATGTTGTCGCGCAGGTAGTCGAAGCCGAACTCGTTGTTCGTGCCGTAGGTGATGTCGCAGGCATAGGCGCGCTGGCGCTCCTCGTCGTCGAGGCCGTGCACGATGATTCCGACGGAGAGGCCGAGGAAATTGTAGAGCTTGGCCATCCACTCGGCGTCGCGCCGGGCGAGATAGTCGTTGACGGTGACGACATGGACGCCCTTGCCCTCGAGCGCATTCAGATAGGTCGGCAGGGTGGCGACCAGCGTCTTGCCCTCGCCCGTCTTCATCTCGGCGATGGCGCCCTCGTGCAGCACCATGCCGCCGACGAGCTGAACGTCGTAGGGCCTCTGCCCGAGCACGCGCTTGGCGGCCTCGCGGACGGTGGCGAACGCAGGCACCAAAAGGTCGTCCAGCTTCTTGCCGGCGGCGAGTTGCTGCCGGAAGTCCTCGGTGCGCGCCTTCAGCGCGTCATCGCTCAGCGCCGCGATCTCGTTCTCGAGCGCGTTGATCGCGGCGACGCGGGGCTGATAGCCCTTGACGCGGCGGTCATTCGACGAGCCGAAGAGTTTCTTTGCGAGCGCGCCAAGCATGTTGGGCCTTTCAGGTGATGCTTGGACTCCCGGCTGCGCGGATCCTGTTTCGCGCGCGGGCCGGGAGCCCTGTAATCTCGAAATGCGACCGCGTGTTTAGACGCGTGCGCGGGCAGGGTCCAGCGTGCGTTTCGACCAAATGGCGGCGAAACGGCAAGTCAATTCGGCAGTGGATGTGGGGTTTTTCCCCGCCGCTTCCAAGGGCGCAGGCGCGAGATCGCGCGACGTTGCGGCACCCTGCCCGCATCCCGGCGGTGTAAAGCTACGTGATCGGCACCCGCAATCGCCTGAACCGCCTTGCCTTTGCCGCGTTCAACTGGCAGTGCAGCCGCCAATGCGTCTCGGGTTTTCCGACGAAAGGCCGTCATTCATGAACTCAGCCCGTTTCATCGCCGTCCTCGGCTTCGCGCTGCTGGCGGGACCGGCCTTCGCCCAGGCCGACAAGGTCGTCGCCAAGGTCGACGGCATCGCGATCACCGAGAAGGAGATCCAGCTCGCGAGCGAGGATCTCGGCGAGCGCCTCGCCCAGCTCCCCGAGGACCGCAAGCGCGACGAGGTCATCAATTATCTCGTCGATCTCAAGCTGGGCGCCAAGGCGGCCGCCGAAGCCAAGATCACGGATTCGCCGGACTTCGCGGCCCGCCTCGCCTATTACCGCGAGAAGGTTCTGCTCGACGAGTACCTGACCCGCGAAGGCAAGAAGGCCGTCACCGCCGAGGCCTCCAAGAAGCTCTATGACGAGACGACCAAGGCGATGCAGCCCGAGGAGGAGGCCCATGCGCGCCACATCCTCGTCGAGGACGAGGCCCAGGCCAAGGCCGTTGTCGAGCGGCTGAGGAAGGGCGAGGATTTCGCCAAGGTCGCGGCCGACGTCTCGAAGGATCCTGGCTCGGGCAAGGAGGGCGGCGATCTCGGCTGGTTCACCAAGGACCGCATGGTGCCGGAATTCGCCGAAGCCGCGTTCAAGCTCAAAAAGGGTGAGGTTTCCGAGCCGGTGAAGAGCCAGTTCGGCTGGCACATCATCCGGCTGGAGGACAAGCGCTCCAAGCCGCTGCCGGACTTCGCCGCCGTCAAGCCGCAGATCGACCAGTATCTCGAGCGCAAGGCCCAGCAGGACATCGTGCTGGCCCTGCGCGAGAAGGCCAAGGTCGAGCGCCTCGACAAGCCGGCCGCCCCTGCGACGCCGGCTCCGGGTACCGCCAAGCCGGCCGAGCCGAAGAAGAACTGAGCTTTCCGCTCGCCAGCAGACCAAATTGACGGGCGGCCCTTGCGGCCGCCCTTCTTGTTTTCGTCATCGGCCTGCGGCAGAGGGATTCTCGAACGAGAGGCACTGCCCGGCGAGCGGACGATTCGCCGGTTTGAGCAGTGCTCCGCAGGAGGAAGCCCGATGGCCGGCAAGGATGTCCCCGTTTCCCCGCTTGCGCCGAAGCGCCAGCCCAAGGTGCCGCCGATCCCGGGCGTGCGCTTCGCCACCGCCGAGGCGGGCATCCGCTACAAGGGGCGTCAGGACGTCTGGTTTGCGCTGCTCGATGAGGGCACCCAGGTCGCAGGCGTCTTCACCCGCTCGAAATGCCCGTCCGCGCCGGTCGACTGGTGCCGCGAAAACCTGGGGCAGGGTTCCGCCCGCGCCGTCGTCGTCAACTCCGGCAATGCCAACGCCTTTACCGGGCTGAAGGGCCGTGATGCGGTCAAGCTCACCGCGGAGATCGCGGCCAAGGCCGCCGGCTGCAAGCCGCAGGAGGTCTTCATCGCATCGACTGGCGTGATCGGCGAGCCGCTCGACGCGACCAAGTTCAAGGGCGTGCTCGACGACTGCGCCAAACGCGCCACCGACGGCCCCTGGATCGACGCCGCCCGCGCGATCATGACGACCGACACCTTCCCAAAGGCGCTGACCCGCAAGGCCAAGATCGACGGCAAGGACGTCGTGATCGCCGGTATCGCCAAGGGTGCCGGCATGATCGCGCCGGACATGGCGACGATGCTGTCCTTCGTCTTCACCGACGCCCCGATCGCAGCCCCTGTCCTGCAGGCTCTGCTCTCCAAGGGCGTGAAGGGCTCGTTCAACGCCGTCACCGTCGACAGCGACACCTCGACCTCCGACACGCTGATGCTCTTCGCCACCGGAAAGGCCGCGGCCCGCGGCGTGCCCGCGATCACAGAAATCAATGATGCCCGCCTTTCGGGCTTCAAGCGCGCACTGAACTCGATCCTGCTCGAGCTCGCCCACCTCGTCTGCAAGGACGGCGAAGGCGCCCGCAAATTCGTCGAGGTGCGCGTCACCGGCGCGGCATCCGCCCGCTCGGCCAAGCGCGTCGCGCTATCGATCGCCAACTCGCCGCTGGTCAAGACCGCCATTGCCGGCGAGGACGCCAACTGGGGCCGCGTCGTCATGGCCGTCGGCAAGGCCGGCGAGCCCGCCGATCGCGACCGGCTCGACATCGGCTTCGGCGACATCGTCGTGGCCAGGCAGGGCGCGCGCGCGCCGTCCTACGATGAGGTCGCGGTATCCGACTACATGAAGGGCGACGAGATCGTCATCACCGCCGATCTCGGCATCGGTCGCGGCAAGGCCACGGTCTGGACCTGCGACCTGACCAAGGCCTATGTCGAGATCAATGGCGACTACCGCTCCTGAGGCCATCCCGCCGCAGGAGCCCAGCCGCAGCTTCATCGCCGTCAACCTCGCGATCTGCTC
>NZ_JBIWYK010000209.1:0-5499 GCF_044752385.1 Allobosea sp. CER48
GCGCTGGCTCACGGAGACCATCGTCAGGGCGGCAGCCGCGTGAGGGCTCCGAGCAGGCGGCGCCTCACTCGATCTTCACATTCGCCTTCTGCGCCACCTCGGCCCAGCGCTTGGTCTCGGAGGCGATATGGGCGGTGAACTGCTCCTGGCTTGAGCCGACCGGATCGACGCCGAGCTTCTTGAGCTGGTCGATCACGGCCTGCTCGCGCATGATCGCCTGCGTCTCGGTCGAGAGCTTCGCGACGATCTCCTTCGGCACGCCCGACGGCGCGAAGAAACCGTGCCACGAGCTCGCGTCGTAGCCCGGGATGAACTCTGCCAGCGCCGGCATGTCCTTGGCGACGTCCAGCCGCTGCGGCGTGGCGGTCGCCAGGGCCCTTATCTTGCCATCCTGCACATGCGGCCAGGCGATGGTGATGTTGTCGAAGGTGATCTGGATCTGGCCGGCGAGGAGATCCTGCGTCACCTGCCCGCTCGAGCGATAGGGCACATGCACCATGTCGGTGCCGGTCGAAACCTTGAACAGCTCGGCCGCCATATGGGTCGAAGTGCCCGCCCCTGACGACCCGAACGAATACTTGCCCGGATTCTTCTTCAGCAGGTCGATCAGCTCCGGCACGCTCTTCGCCGGCAGGTCGATGTTCACCATCAGGATGTTGGGGACGCTCGCCACCTGCGAGATCGGCGCGAAATCCTTGATATGGTCGAAAGGCAGCTTGGCGTAGACGGCCGGGTTGATGGCGTGGCTGGAGACCGTGCCCATCGTCAGCGTGTAGCCGTCCGCCGGCGCACGCGCCACGGCGGCGACGCCGGTGTTGCCGCCGGCGCCGGGGCGGTTCTCGACGATGAACTTGCCGCCGAGGCGCTGCCCCAGCCTGTCGGCGAGGATGCGCCCGAGCAGGTCCGTCGTGCCCCCGGCCGCGAAGGGCACGACGATGGTGACGACCTTGCTGCCCGGGTATTCGCCCTGTGCAAAGGCGGGGCCGGCAGCCGCCAGGCAGGCTGCGGCAATGATCGTTCTGCGGCTGATGCTCATCGGTTTCGTTCCTCCCGGGCGCGGACAATCCGCCTTGCGCCTCATGGCGGGCGCTTGCCTGACGGATAGCACAGGTTCTGAGGTTTGAAATCTGAAATTTCAGATTGCCCGCGCATCCGGATTGTGCTGTTTGATGCCCCAGCCCAGCGGGTCCCCATCCGGCTTGTCCGAGGATGCGGAGCCCGCCGCTCCGGATCCGTGATGTTGCAACCTGCCGTAGAACCCGTCGCCCCCGACCTCCTGCGCTCTCTGCGCGAGCACGTGCACGAGCGGCTGCGCCGCGCCATCGTCGCCGGGCGGTTCCGCAACGGAGAGCGGCTGAACGAGCGCCACCTCGCCGAGATGCTTGGCGTGAGCACGACGCCGGTGAAGGATGCGATCCGGAAGCTGGAGAGCGAGGGACTGGTTCGGACGGAGGCGCGGCGCGGCGTCTTCGTCGAGTTCTCTCCCCGGCAGGCGCTGGAGATGGCGCTGGGCCGCGCCGCGCTCGAAAGCGTGATGGCCCATATCGCCGCCAATCACCTGGCGGAGGGCGACCGCACCGAGCTCTCCCGGCTCATCGCCGAGATGGAGCAGGCTACGGAGCATGGCGACCTCGACGATCTCGTCGCCCTCAACGAGGCCTATCATCGCGCGATCCACCGCATTTCGGGCTGCAGCTATCTGGAGCGGCGCCTCGACGGGCAGCGCATGTACGACCACGCCCAGCGCATCGCGCTTCACTCCGAGCTGGGCGAACGTCGCCGCGGCTTCGAGGAGCATCGAAGCATCTACGAGGCGCTCCTGGCGCGCGACCCCGCGCTCGCCGAACTCAGGATGCGCCGCCACATCGTCCGCTCGGCGAAAGCCCATGTCAGGCTCGTCTTCGGTGCGGACGCGGAGGGACTCGATTATGACGAATGACAAGGTGCGCAGCGCTCTGCGCGGCATCTCCGGCGTCCATGTCACCGCTTGGAAGGCAGATGGCGAAGCGGACTGGGCGCTGACGGGCAGGATCGTCCGGCGCATCGCCGAGGCAGGCATTCACAACATCGTCTCGGCCGGCAATACCGGCGAGTTCTACCCGATGACGACGGCCGAGGTGGAACGCTCCCACGCCACCGCCGCCGAAGCGGCTGCCGGCAAGGCACTGGTCACGGCCGGCATCGGCAGGTCCCTGCGCGAGGCCGTTGCGACCGGCAGGCTCGCCGCCAAGGCAGGTTGCGATGCGGCGATGGTGCACCACCCGCTCGACCCCTTCGCCGCGCCGCAATCCCAGGCCGACTACATCCTCGCCATCGCGGAGGAGCTGACGATCCCGCTCATCGCCTATATCCGCTCGGACGCGATCGGCGTGAAGGACCTGATCCGCGTCGCGACCCACCCTAACGTCGCCGGCGTGAAATTCGCGTCGAACAACATGATGCTGCTCGCCGATTGCGTGCGCGAGACGGAAGGCTCCTCCGCCAACTGGATCTGCGGCCTCGCCGAGGGCTGGGCCGCGCCCTTCTACGCGCTCGGCGCCCGCGGCTTCACCTCGGGCCTGATCAATGTCGCACCCGGACGTTCTCTCGCCGTCTGGCGCGCCCTGGAAGCCGGCGACTACGAAACGGCGCGCCGGGAGGTCGATGCCATCGCCGGCTTCGAGAAGCTGCGCACCAAATACGGCAACGGCGCCAATGTCACCGTGGTCAAGGAAGCGCTCGGCCTGCTCGGCACCGATGTCGGCCCGGTCCGCCTGCCCGGCCTGCCCGAGCTGAACGAGGCCGAGCGGGCGGAGCTGCGCGGCATCGTGTCGGGCTGGGGCGCAGCAAAGGCCGCGGCCGAGTGACGAGCCGACAGCCCCGGGGCGCAGCGCAGCGCCGCCGCCAGAATCTCATGACGGGATGAGCTTGGTTCCGAGCCGGCCGGATCAGCCGGCCCGCGCCCACGGCACCGGTTAGAACGACAAGAATTCGAGGAAACGCCCATGTCCGCCCGCCCCCGCAAGACGCCCGAGACCCTGCGCAGCTGGCGCTGGTTCGGGGCCAGCGACCTGCGTTCCTTCGGGCATCGTTCGCGGGCCCTCCAGATGGGGTTCGCGCATGAGGAGTTCATGGGCAAGCCGGTCATCGGCATCATCAACACCTGGTCCGAGATCAACCCCTGCCACACCCATCTGCGCGACCGTGCGGAAGCGGTGAAGCGCGCGGTCTGGGCGGCGGGCGGCTTCCCGATCGAGATCCCCGTGATGTCGGTTTCCGAGCAATACCAAAAGCCTACCACGATGCTCTATCGCAACTTCCTGGCGATGGAGACCGAGGAATCCATCCGCTCCCACCCGCTCGACGGCGCGGTCCTGCTCGGCGGCTGCGACAAGTCCACGCCAGCCCTGATCATGGGCGCCTGCAGCGCCGGCCTCCCCTTCATCTTCGTTCCGGCCGGTCCGATGCTGCGCGGCAACTGGGCCGGCAAGGTGCTCGCTTCCGGCGCAGACGTCTGGAAATACTGGGCCGAGAAGGAAGCCGGCAACATCACCGACGGCCAGTGGAAGGACATGGAGAGCGGCATCGCCCGCTCCTACGGCACCTGCATGGTGATGGGCACCGCCGCGACGATGATGAGCCATGCCGAGGTGCTCGGCCTCACCTTGCCCGGCGCCTCGGCCATCCCGGCCGCCGATGCCGCCCATCCGCGCATGGCCGCCGCGGCGGGAAAGCGCATCGTCGAGATGGTCTGGGAGGACCTGACGCCCAACCGGATCCTGACGCGCAAGAGCTTCGAGAACGCGCTGACGGTGCACATGGCCGTCGCCGGCTCGACCAATGCGATCATCCATCTCGTCGCGATGGCCGGCCGCGCCGGCGTGCCGCTGACGCCCGATGATTTCGACGCCTTCTCGCGCAACGTCCCGGTCGTCGCGAACCTGCGTCCCTCCGGCGATTTCCTGATGGAGGACTTCTTCTATGCCGGCGGACTGCCGGCCCTGCTGAAGCAGCTCGAAAGCAAGCTCCACACCGACGCGATGACCGTGACAGGCAAGCCGATCGCCGAGACCATCGCACTCGCCCAAGTCTATGACGACAACGTCATCCGGCCGCTCGACAAACCGGTATCGACCGCGAATGGCCTCGCCGTGCTCAAGGGCAACCTCGCGCCCGATGGCTGCGTCATCAAGCCCTCGGCCGCCGAAGGGCGCCTGCTTAAACACTCCGGCCCGGCCATCGTGTTCGAGGACTACGACGCGATGATGCGGGCGGTGAACGACGAGCAACTCGACATCACCGCCGACCACATCATGGTGCTCAAGAATTGCGGCCCGGTCGGCGGGCCCGGCATGCCGGAATGGGGGATGCTGCCGATCCCGAAGAAGCTCCTCAAGGAAGGCGTGCGCGACATGCTGCGCATCTCGGATGCCCGCATGTCCGGCACCAGCTACGGCGCCTGCATCCTGCACGTCGCGCCGGAGGCCTATATCAAGGGACCGCTGGCCGCGGTCCGCACCGGCGACATCATCAGCGTCGATGTCGAGGCGCGCAGCATCTCGGTCAATCTCACCGACGCCGAGATCGCCGCCCGCCTCTCCGCCTGGACGCCGCCGGACCGCGACTATCCGCGCGGCTGGGGCAAGATGTCGGCGGCCCATATCCGCCAGGCCGACAAGGGGTGCGACTTCGACTATCTGGAGGGCACCGCCAGCGTGCCGGAACCGGAGATCCACTGAGCCGGGACGGGCTGGTCGTCCCTCAGCCGAAGCGACGCGGCCTCAGGCCGGCATGGAACCAGCTGATCAGCGAGTAGATATCGTAGACCGGCAGTCCCGTGGCCGCCTGCACGTCGGCCGCATATGGCGGCATGTTGGTGCATTCGAGCACGATCGCGCCGAGCTCGGGGTGGCGGTCGACGAGATCCAGCGCCGCCTGCACCACATCATGCCGGGCAAGCTCGATATCCATATCCTCCTTCGCGGCCTTGATCAGGACGCGGAAGAACTCCTGGCCGTTCTCCGTCCCGGCGATCGGCGTATCGAGCGGCACGGAAGCAGCTTCGAGATGGGCCGGCGTCAGGCTGGAGGCCGAGACCGTGACGATGCCGACCCGCCTGCCGGGCGGCAGCGTGGCTTGCACCCATGGCACCTGCATCAGAGCCGACGTCGCGACCGGCACGCCAGCCGCCGCGGCCAGTTCATGCTGGAACAGCGAGAGGAAGCCGCAATTGGTGGTGATCGCCTCGGCGCCGAGCCGGACCAGATCGCGCGCCGCCGCGATGAAGTCCGGCAGCAGCCCTGCGGCGCCGTTCAGCACGACCCTCTCGGGACTCGCTCCGCCGACGACACGATAGAGCACAGGAAAGGGCCAGGTCGTTCCATTGCCCATGTCGCCGTGAATGCGCGGAAAACGCGCCTCGAGCATAAGAATTCCGAGCGGCACGCCATAGATCGCCTTGCCGCCGCGTGCGACCCGCTTCGAAGGCAATGCTACAGGACCAGGCACGGTAAGCCCCTT
>NZ_JBIWYK010000210.1:0-5485 GCF_044752385.1 Allobosea sp. CER48
TGACGGCGGGAATGCGCCCGCCGCCCCGAATCGTCACATCCGGAACACGCCGAACTTCGTCTCGGGCACGTCGGCATTGAGGGTGGCAGAGAAAGCCAGCGCCAGCACGCGGCGCGTCTCGGAAGGCAGGATGATACCGTCGTCCCAGAGCCGCGCCGTGGCGAAATAGGGCGAGCCTTCCTCCTCGTACCGGCTGCGGATCGGCGCCTTGAACGCCTCTTCCTCTGCCGCCGGCCAGCTCTTTCCCTCGGCCTCGATGTTATCGCGGCGGACTGTGGCGAGCACGCTCGCCGCCTGCTCGCCGCCCATCACCGATATCCGCGAGTTCGGCCAGGTGAACAGGAAGCGCGGCGAATAGGCCCGCCCGCACATCCCGTAATTGCCGGCGCCGAAGGAGCCGCCGACCAGGACCGTGATCTTGGGCACCCGCGCCGAGGCCACGGCCGTGACGAGTTTCGCACCGTCCTTGGCGATGCCGCGGGTCTCGACATCGCGGCCGACCATGAAGCCGGTGATGTTCTGCAGGAAGAGCAGCGGAATCCGCCGCTGGCAGCAGAGCTCGATGAAATGCGCGCCCTTCAGCGCGCTTTCCGAGAACAGGATGCCGTTATTGGCGATGATCCCGACAGGGATGCCGTGGATGCGGGCAAAGCCGGTGACCAGCGTCGTGCCATAGAGCTTCTTGAACTCGTCGAACTCCGAGCCGTCGACGAGGCGCGCGATCACCTCGCGGATATCGTACTGCTTCTTGAGATCGGTGGGCACCACCGCTTCGAGCTCGGCCGGATCGTAGAGCGGCTCGACCGGTTCGGCGATGTCGATATCCGGCCGCTTCACGCTGTTGAGGTTGCCGGCAATGCGCCGGGCAATGGCGAGCGCATGGGTGTCGTCCCCGGCATAGTGGTCGGCGACGCCCGAGAGCCGCGCATGGACGTCGGCGCCACCGAGATCCTCGGCCGAAACCACCTCGCCCGTCGCGGCTTTCACCAGCGGCGGGCCACCGAGAAAGATCGTGCCCTGCTTCCTGACGATGACCGTCTCGTCCGACATCGCCGGCACATAGGCGCCGCCGGCGGTGCAGGACCCCATCACCACCGCGACCTGGGGGATGCCCTCGGCCGAGAGCGTCGCCTGATTGTAGAAGATGCGGCCGAAATGCTCGCGATCGGGGAAGACCTCGGTCTGGTGCGGCAGGTTCGCGCCGCCGGAATCGACGAGATAGATGCAGGGCAAGCGGTTCTCGCGCGCGATCTCCTGCGCGCGCAAATGCTTCTTCACCGTCATCGGATAGTAGGTGCCGCCCTTGATCGTCGCATCGTTGCAGACGATCATGCATTCCCGGCCCGCGACGCGGCCGATGCCCGCGATCATGCCGGCGCCGTGGACATCCCCCTCATACATGCCGAAGGCGGCGAGCGAGCCGATCTCGAGGAAGGCCGAGCCCGGATCGGTCAGCCGCAGCACGCGCTCACGCGGCAGGAGCTTGCCGCGCGCCGTATGGCGCTCGCGCGATTTGGCGTTGCCGCCCAGTGCCGCCGTCGCCCGCTTTTCCTGCAATTCGCCGCGCAGCGTGGCCCAGGCTTCGGCATTGGCGCGCGTTTCGGCCGAACTCAGATCGACCTTGCTCTCGATGACAGGCACGGGCGCGCTCCCTCGACGACAATCTTTGCCGAGGGTTATGGCGCGGCCTGTCGAAAACGCCAACCGGCACGGACGCGCGGACGCGGCCGTGCAATTCCGCGCCGGTGCTCCGGTTCACTCGCTCATCTTGTTGATCGAGCCGGTCACGGATGGCGCCGCCACCGCTCCGATCGCCCCGCCCGCGACAGCCCCGATCGGCCCGCCGACGAGCGCGCCCGCCCCTGCCCCGGCAGCCGCCCCGGCGATGCGCTGGTCGGTCGTGTTGCAGGCCGCGAGCAAGACGGCGATGCCGCCGGCCAGAAGAAAAGCACGCATTGTCGTCCCCATGCTTTGGCCCAGTCCCCGGCCGAAGATGGGCTCCGCATGGCTAACGAGGGGTAAATCAGGCGGAGACGGTCGGGCCGAAGACGCGCTCGAACGCCTCGCGCAGGACCGAATCGACCTCGGGCATGGTCACCGGCAGGCCGAGGTCGACGAGCGAGGTCACGCCATACTGGCTTACGCCGCAGGGCACGATGCCGTCGAAATGGGAAAGGTCCGGCTCGACATTGAGCGAGATGCCGTGGAACGAGACCCAGCGGCGGACGCGGATGCCGATCGCGGCGATCTTGTCCTCGGTTCCCGTTCCCTTCTCCGGCCGACGCACCCAGACGCCGACGCGGTCCTCCCGCCGTTCGCCGCGGATGTTGAAGCCGTCGAGCGCAGCGATGAGCCAGCCTTCCAGCGCGGCGACAAAGCGGCGCAGATCCGGCTGGCGACGCTTCAGGTCGAGCATGACATAGGCCACGCGCTGGCCGGGGCCGTGATAGGTGAACTGCCCACCCCGGCCCGACCTGAAGACCGGGAATCGCTCGGGGGTGATCAGATCCTCGTCCCGCGCCGAGGTTCCGGCGGTGTAGAGCGGCGGGTGCTCGACCAGCCAGACGCGCTCGCGCGCCGCGCCATCCGCGATCAGCGCCGCACGCGCCTCCATCTCGGCGACGGCGTCGCCATAGCCGACCAGCCCCTCCGCCACGACCCATTCCACCGGCTCGGAACCCGCTTCCGGCAGGAGCGAGACAGCGAGCTCCTCGCGCATCTTCACCATGGCTTAACCATGTTCCATTCAATCTTTCCCGGCCGGCACATCCGGCGCGGCCGTCGACGAGCCTCATGCGCCCAAAAGCGCCGGGCAGGCAAGTTTGGCTGGTCCAATTCTGAAGTAGGGTTCCGGAGGCAGGGTTTGAAGGCCGATCTCGATCTCGTTCCCGTCGAGCTCACGGTGGTACTGGGCCAGACCCATATGCCGATCTACAAGCTGCTGCGGCTCGGCCGCGGCGCGATCATCGAGCTCAATGCGAGCGAGACCGACGAAGTGCAGATTCTCGCGAACAATCACCCCTTCGCCAAGGGAATCGTCGTGGTCAGCGGCTCGCGCATCTCCGTCGAGATCACCCAGATGCTGAAGCGCCCGACGATCTACACGCTGCAGAGCGTCGCTCAGGCCGCCTGAGACAGCCGATCTGGGGAAAACTCGCCTTCCTTCGTTTTTCCTCACGGAGGCCCTTGTGGCCTCGGATTCGATTTGCTAGATCGGCGCCGCTCACCGGATGCACCGCCCGCAACCGGAACCGAGCTGCGGTCGTGGCGGAACTGGTAGACGCACTACCTTGAGGTGGTAGCGGGGAGACCCGTGGAGGTTCGAGTCCTCTCGACCGCACCAAATTCGGACAGTGTCCAGCGAAAGGCGACCTTCGGGTCGCCTTTCGTGTTTCCGGCCTGCGGCAAGTCCTTGCAGCGACAGCCTCACCTTCCGCCGCAGCCGCGAATCGACGACGCCGAGTGCCGAATCGCAGAGCTGCCGCGGATCGGGCTGACAGGCGGCAGAACTTTGGTAACGTAAACCGGCCGTCAAGCATTCTCCGCAATTCTCCGCCAGATGAACGCCCGCCCCATGTCCCGCCGCCTCGTGCCCTTTCTGGCTGCCGTCGCTCTTGCGGCCCTCGGCGGCTGCGTCGCGCTCGACAACTATCCGTCGAAAGGCGATGCGCGCCCGCATCCGGGCGTCGCGGCGGCCCACCAATATCCGATTCACGGCATCGACATCTCGCGCTGGCAGGGTGAGATCGACTGGAGCGCGGTGCGGGCGGCCGGCACCCGTTTCGTCTACATGAAGGCGACCGAGGGCGGCGACCATGTCGACCCCTCGTTCCAGCGCAACTGGGAAGGCGCCCGCCGCGCCGGCATCCCGCGCGGCGCCTACCACTTCGTCTACTGGTGCCGCCCGGCGCATGAGCAGGCGGTCTGGTTCAAGCAGCAGATCCCGAACGATCCCGATGCCCTGCCGCCGGTCCTCGACGTCGAGTGGAACGGCCACTCCCGCACCTGCCCGCAGAAGATCGACCGCGAGCTGGCGCGCGAGAAGATCCAGCTCATGCTGACCGAACTCGAGCAGCTCACCGGCAAGAAGCCGGTGATCTACACCGACATCACCTTCCACAAGGACGTGCTGGAAGGCCAGTTCAACAACTACCCCTACTGGATCCGCTCGACCGCGGCCCTGCCCGAGACGCGCTACAACAACCGCACCTGGGCCTTTTGGCAGTTCACCACCACCGGGCGCGTGCCCGGCATCAAGGGCGATGTCGACCGCAACGCCTTCTTCGGCACCGAGGCTCAGTATGCCGGCTGGATCCGTGGCGAGTTCGACATCGGCACGCGCCGCTGGGAGCAGCGCGACAAGGTGCCGCCGCAGCCCTCGCCCGGCCCCGAGCATCCCGCCATGCCGGGCCCGGCGCCGACGCCCGCTCCGATTCCGGAAAACGTCCCCGTCGCGCGCATCCCCGGCAGCGTGCCGCCGATGACCTCCGCCTTCCAGTCGAGCCGTGTCGCGGCGACCGCCGCCCAGGACACCGAACTCGACGACTGAGGGAGCCCCTCCGCCCTGCGGTTAACCAAGGCTGAAACTCTTCGTTCGATTGCGCTGCAATTCTAACCAGCGCTTAACCACGCTCCCGCCATCTGGACCTGTGATGCGGGAGAGACACATGCCAGCGGGCAAGCTGACCAGCGGAAGAATCGGGCTCGGGGCCCTCGCCCTTGCGGCATTCATGACATGCCTCGTTGAGCCGGCGCTGGCGCTCTATCCGAAGAAGGGCGACAGCTCCCCGCACCATGGCGTCCGCGACGCCCGCCGCAAGGTCATCCAGGGCATCGACGTCTCGCGCTGGCAGGGCGAGATCGACTGGGCCCGGGTCAAGGACGCAGGCACCCGCTTCGCCTTCATCAAGGCGACCGAAGGCGGCGACCATCTCGACCCCAATTTCAGGCGCAACTGGGCCGAGGCGAAGAAGCACGGCATTCCGCGCAGCGCCTATCATTTCGTCTGGTGGTGCCGGTCCGCCAAGGACCAGGTGCGCTGGATCAAGAAGCATATCCCGCGCGATCCGGACGCGCTGCCACCCGTCCTCGACGTCGAATGGCAGAACGATTCCCAATGCACCCGCAAGATCTCGCGCGAGCTCGCCCTCGCCAAGATCAACGAGATGCTGAAGGGGCTGCGCGAGCACACCGGCAAGAAGCCGATCATCTACACCGACATCAACTTCCACGAGGACGTGCTGGAGGGAGAACTCAACGAGCATCCCTTCTGGCTGCGCTCGACGGCGGCGCCCCTGGCCAAGCGCTACGCCCGCGATCGCTGGGAGTTCTGGCAGTTCACCACCACCGGGCGCGTGCCCGGCATCACCGGCGACGTCGATCGCAACGCCTTCTTCGGCAGCGAGCGCGAGTTCGAGGCCTGGAAGAAGGGCCATTTCGACATCGGATCGCGCACCTGGCATCGCGGCGAACCCAAGGTCGCCGA
>NZ_JBIWYK010000211.1:0-5453 GCF_044752385.1 Allobosea sp. CER48
GAGGCTTGCCTTCCAGCCCTCGGAACGTTGACTTATGTTCACGGCGCGGTGCAGCATGCCATGCAAGGGGAACCGCACAAGCAAGAAAGACTAAGCTGATGAGGGCTGGCAATCGGCATGCCTGAGGACAATATTCTTTCGACGTCAGGTCTAACCAAAGAATTTGCCGGCTTTACAGCTGTGAACGGCGTGGACCTCCAGGTCCGGCGCGGCTCGATCCACGCTTTGATCGGGCCGAACGGTGCAGGCAAGACAACCTGTTTCAACCTGCTGACCAAGTTCCTCCCGCCTACGCGGGGCACGATCACCTATAACGGCCGCGACATCACGCGGGAGAAGCCGGCCGAGATCGCGCGGCTCGGGCTGGTGCGCTCGTTCCAGATCTCGGCGGTGTTTCCGCAGCTTTCGGTGCTGACCAATGTCCGCATCGCACTGCAGCGCAAGCGCGGCGACTCGTTCGACTTCTGGCGGTCGGAGCGAGTACTGAAGACCCTCGATGACGAGGCGAAGAGCCTCGTCGACGCGGTCGGGCTCACGCCTTTCCTGTCGCTGACGGCGGGGGAGCTCTCCTATGGCCGCAAGCGCGCGCTGGAGATCGCTACGACGCTGGCGCTCGACCCTGAAATGCTGCTGCTCGACGAGCCGATGGCGGGCATGGGCCGCGAGGATGTCGAGCGCATCGAGGCACTGATCCGCAAGGTCTCGAAGAACCGCACCATCCTGATGGTCGAGCACAACCTCTCGGTCGTCGCCTCGCTGTCGGATCGCATCACCGTGCTTGCGCGCGGGCAGGTGCTTGCCGAGGGCGACTACGCCACCGTCTCGAAGGACCCGCGCGTGGTCGAGGCCTATATCGGTTCGGGAGGCGGCCATGGCCATCACTGAGGCTGCGAAAGCCCCCTCCGCCGCAACCGGCACCGTGCCACTGCTCAAGGTGCGCGGGCTCGAGGCCTGGTACGGCGAATCCCATGTTCTGCACGGCATCGACCTCGACGTCGCGCCGGGCGAGGTGGTGACGCTGCTCGGGCGCAACGGCGCCGGCAAGACGACGACCCTGAAATCGATCATGGGCGTGATCGGCAAGCGCAAGGGCTCGGTCGTGCTGGAAGGGACCGAGACCATCGGCCTGCCCTCGCGCGCCATCGCCCGGCTCGGCATCGGCTTCGTGCCGGAGGAGCGCGGCATCTACTCCTCGCTCTCGGTCGAGGAGAACCTGATGCTGCCGCCGCAGGTCAGGCCCGGCGGGCTTTCGCTCGACGCGATCTTCACGCTCTTTCCGAACATCAAGGAGCGGCTGAAGAGCCAGGGCACCAAGCTCTCCGGCGGCGAGCAGCAGATGCTGGCGATCGGCCGCATCCTGCGCACCGGCGCGCATCTGCTCCTGCTCGACGAGCCGACCGAGGGCCTCGCCCCGGTGATCATCGAGCAGATCGGCCGGACCATCGCGAAGCTGAAGCAGGAAGGCTTCACCATCATCCTGGTGGAGCAGAACTTCCGCTTCGCCCAGACGGTGGCGGACCGGCATTATGTCGTCGAACAGGGCAAGGTGATCGACATGATCCCCAATGCCGAGCTCGACGCCAACATCGACAAGCTGCACCGCTATCTCGGCGTCTGACGCGGCGCGCAGCGCCGGCAACGTGCGGCCAAGAACACGGCGAAAACGCCGACAACCTCAGCAGGGAGAACGACAATGAAGCTCAAGACGATTCTGGCCACGACCGCGCTCGCCGCGCTGATGGCGAGCCCGGCACTGGCCCAGCAGCTTGCCGTCAAGGCCGGTGTATTGAACGACCGCTCCGGCCTCTATGCCGACCTTTCGGGCGAGGGCTCGGTCATCGCCGCGCGCATGGCGGTGGAGGACTTCAAGGCCGCCGACAAGGGCATCAAGGTCGAGATCGTGTCGGCCGACCACCAGAACAAGCCCGACGTCGGCTCGACCATCGCCCGGCAATGGTACGACCAGGACGGCGTCGACCTCATCCTCGACGTGCCGACATCCTCGGTCGCGCTGGCGGTGAGCCAGATCACAAAGGAAAAGAACAAGATCCACATCAACTCCGGCGCCGGCACCTCGGACCTGACCGGAAAGGCCTGCAGCCCCAACACGGTCCACTGGACCTACGACACCTACGCTCTCGCCCAGGGCACCGGCGGCGCCATGGTGAAGGCCGGCGGCGACACCTGGTTCTTCATGACCGCGGACTACGCCTTCGGCCATGCGCTGGAGCGCGACACCTCCGCCGTGGTGCAGAAGGCCGGCGGCAAGGTCCTCGGCGCGGTGCGCACGCCGTTCCCCGGCACCGACTTCTCGTCCTTCCTGCTGCAGGCACAGGCCTCCAAGGCCAAGGTCATCGGCCTCGCCAATGCCGGCGGCGACCTGATCAACTCGGTCAAGCAGGCGAGCGAGTTCGGCATCACCCAGGGCGGCCAGAAGCTCGCCGGCCTGCTGACCTTCATCAGCGACGTCAACGCGCTCGGCCTGCAGGCGGCGCAGGGCCTCGTGCTGACTGAATCCTTCTACTGGGATCGCGACGACCAGACCCGCGCCTGGTCGGAGCGCTTCGCCAAGCTCAACGGCGGCAAGAAGCCGAGCATGGTGCAGGCCGGCGTCTATTCCGGCATGCTGCACTACCTCAAGGCGGTCGAGGCGGCGAAGAGCAAGGACGCCGCCACCGTCATGGCCAAGATGAAGGAGATGCCGACCGACGACCCGATCTTCGGCAAGGGCTCGATCCGCGTCAACGGCCGCAAGCTGCACGACATGTATCTCTACGAGGTCAAGAAGCCATCGGAATCGAAGGGCCCGTGGGACTACTACAAGCAGATCGCGGTGCTGCCGGCGGAGCAGGCCTTCCAGCCGCTCGCCGAGACCGGCTGCTCGCTCGTCAAGTGATCCGCGCCCGAAGCCCGGCCGGGCCGGGCTTCCAATCCTCCTGCGTCATTCCGGCCGCCGACATGCGAGCCGGAATGACGAACGAGGTCCGTGAAGACATCCAGATGATCTGAGTCCTGCATGTTCGAACTTCTCGGTGTCCCGCCCCAGGCGCTGTTCGGCCAGGTCCTTCTCGGCCTGATCAACGGCTCGTTCTACGCGATCCTCAGCCTGGGGCTCGCGGTGATCTTCGGGCTGCTCAACATCATCAACTTCACCCACGGCGCCCAGTACATGATGGGTGCCTTCGTGGCCTGGATGTGCCTGAACTATCTCGGCATCAACTACTGGGCGGCCTTGCTGCTGGCGCCGATCATCGTCGGGGCGACCGGTATCGCGGTCGAGCGGCTGCTGCTGAAGCGCATCGCCCATCTCGACCATCTCTACGGGCTGCTGCTGACCTTCGGCCTGGCGCTGATCATCCAGGGCCTGTTCCGCAACTATTACGGCTCCTCCGGCCTGCCCTATGCCATCCCGCCGCAGCTCGCGGGCGGCCAGAATCTCGGCTTCATGTTCCTGCCGAACTATCGCGGCTGGGTGATCGTCGCTTCGCTGGTGGTCTGCCTCGGCACCTGGTTCCTGATCGAGAAGACCAAACTCGGCGCCTACCTGCGCGCCGCGACCGAGAACCCGACCCTGACCCAGGCCTTCGGCATCAACGTGCCGCTGCTGGTGACGCTGACCTACGGCTTCGGCGTGGCTCTCGCGGCCTTCGCCGGCGTACTCGCCGCGCCGATCTACTCGGTCAACCCGAACATGGGCGGCGACCTGATCATCGTCGTCTTCGCCGTCGTGGTGATCGGCGGCATGGGCTCGATCATGGGCGCCATCGTCACCGGGTTCTCGCTCGGGCTGATCGAGGGCCTGACCAAGGTGTTCTACCCGGAAGCGGCCGCGACCGTGATCTTCATCATCATGGTGCTGGTGCTGCTGGTGAAGCCGGCCGGCCTGTTCGGCCGCTCGGCCTGACGCAGAGCAAGGACAAAGACATGACCGACCTTGCCTCGACCGACACCCCTGCCGCCGGCCTCGCCATCGGCGAGACCGATCGCGGAACCGAGCGCCTGCACCGCAACCTGTTCATCGCCATCGCCGCGGTGCTCGTGGTCGCGCCCTTCGTCGCCTACCCCGTCTTCGTGATGAAGGTCCTGTGCTTCGCGCTGTTCGCGCTCGCCTTCAACCTCCTGCTTGGCTATGGCGGCCTCCTGTCCTTCGGCCACGCCGCCTATTTCGGCATGGCGAGCTATGTCTCGGCCTACACCGCCAAGAACTGGGGGCTGACGCCCGAGCTGGCGATCCTGCTCGGCACGGCCGTCGCCGCGGTGCTCGGCACCGTCTTCGGCGCGCTCGCCATCCGCCGCCAGGGCATCTATTTCGCGATGATCACGCTGGCGCTCGCCCAGATGGTGTTCTTCTTCTCGCTGCAGACGCCGCGCTTCACCGGCGGCGAAGACGGCATCCAGGCGGTGCCGCGCGGCAAGTTCCTCGGCCTGATCAGCCTCGCCGACGACCGCGTGCTGTACTGGCTGGTGGCGGCGATCTTCATGGCCGGCCTGCTGCTGATCTACCGCATCATCCACTCGCCCTTCGGTCAGGTCTGCAAGGCGATCCGCGACAACGAGCCCCGCGCCATCTCGCTCGGCTACCGCGCCAACCAGTACAAGCTCGCCGTCTTCGTGCTCTCCGCGACGCTGGCCGGGCTCGCCGGCGCGACCAAGGCGATCGTATTCCAGCTGGCATCGCTGACGGACGTCTACTGGTCGATGTCCGGCGAGGTCGTTCTGATGACGCTGGTCGGCGGCCTCGGCACGGTCTTCGGGCCGATCGTCGGCGCCATCGTCATCGTCGCGATGCAGAACTACCTCGCCACGCTTGGCGCCTGGGTCACCGTCGTCCAGGGCATCGTCTTCGTGGTCTGCGTGCTGCTCTTCCGCGAGGGCATCGTCGGCGTGATTTCGAAGGCGATCAAGAAGCCGCTCTGACAGCGCGGCTTCCCCGACCGCCGAGTCGAGCCGCTAGCGGATCATCCTCGATACCGGACGGAACTGCGGATGCTCGGCCGTCCGCAGCCATTCGAACAGCACCATCTCGGTCGTCACGATCTCGGCGCCATGCGCCGCCATGCGGCTGATCGCGATCTCGCGCGATTCCGGTGCCCGTGAGCCGATCGCATCGGCGGCGACGATCACCCGCCGCCGATGTGCCAGCAGGCTGAGCACCGTCTGGCCGACGCAGACATGCGCCTCGCAGCCGCAGACCACCAGTTCGCGATCTCCCGCCACGGCCTCGAGAAAGGCGGGCTCGCCGCAGGCATCGAAGCTCATCTTGGTGACGGCAGGGCCGGCTTCGGCCAGCTCCGGTACCGTCACGCCCAGGCCACGCGGATTCTGCTCGGTCAGCACGACGGAAACATCGAGCAGCCGCGCCGCCTCGACGAGCCTGCCGGCATTGAGCAGCACCGTCTCGCCGGCATGGATCGCCGGCATCAACCGCACCTGAAAATCGATGACGACCAGAA
>NZ_JBIWYK010000212.1:0-5399 GCF_044752385.1 Allobosea sp. CER48
GCGGTCCGAGCGCCTGCTCCAGTTCATTCGGCGCGACATCCTCGTTCGGCCCCGGGCGCACCCAGGAATCGGCCTTCTGGCCCTGCCCCGCCTGGTTGAAGCGGTCGACCAGTTCGCCGAGGCCGTTGTTGAGCATCGCTCCGGCGCCGCCGGCTCCGAGCAGCCCGCCGAGGCTGCCGAGGATGCCACCGCCTTCCTGCGGCATCGCCTGCGCCTGGCCCGGCTGGGATGCCGGGGGAGCAGCCTGGCCGGGCTGGGCCTGGCCGCCTCCGCCGAGCCATTCGGTGATCTTGTCGCGGTTCTGGTAGCCCGCGACGGCGAGAAGCCCGAGCAGGGCGGTCAGAGACGGAAAGCCACTGCTGCTGTTGTCGTCACTCACGGCATTCACTCCTCTGCGTTGAAGGAATTCCGGTTCAGGCCGCGCGATTGCGGCCGGAAATTGCGCCCCAGATCACCAGGACGACGATGGCGCCGACGACAGCGCCGATCAGCCCTGCCCCTTCGCCCGGGGCGTACCAGCCGAGCGACTGGCCGAGATAGGTCGCGACGAAGGCGCCGACGATGCCGAGAATGGTGGTCAGGATGAAGCCCGACGGCTCGTTCGAACCCGGCATGATGAACTTCGCGACGACACCGGCGAGGAAGCCGATGATGATGGTCCAGATGATGCCCATGCTATCCCTCCCTGTTGAAACGCGGCACATCAACACGCAGCTATCGCGCAAAGTTCCAGGCCGCGATGACGGCAGCATGAACCGCTCCCGCCCGGTCCGCCAGGCAACAAAAAACCGGCCCCTTTCGGGGGCCGGTTGTCCGCATCGTTGAATTCCAGGCGGGCCGTCCGGCCCCGTATTCGCCTCAGTGGAGGGTGCGCGCCGGCATCGTCTGCCTTACGCGCTCGATCTCATCCTTCAGTTGCAACTTCTTCCGCTTCAGCTCGGCAACGCTGAGATCACTCGAGGACGGGCTCGCCATAGCCTGGGCGATCGTGTCTTCGAGCTGACGATGCTTGCGCTCGAGTTCCGCAAGACGGGTTTGCAACGACATCTGGAGTCTCCTGATGAGCGGTTGACGCCTCAATCTGACATAGAGCCGGCTTCGCGTCTTCCCTGTGATGTCACACGACATTCATGAGATTCTGTGATCGTCACCGGCTCGTTCCCGGAAAGCCGTGAATAGGACGGCCCTCCGATCCATGCGCCGCTGCCGACGCTCTTGCCGGGCGTGCAGCGGCGAAGGCATAGTCACGCCCAATAACGGCGATGATGAGATGGTCATGGGATTCGAGCTCAGCCCGGAAGAGGTCGAGACCTTCACCGCGGAGCTGGCGCGGCTGCGCGAGGAGCACCGCGATCTCGACAGCGCCATCGACGCGCTGGAGCGCGTCGGATCGATCAATCAGGTCCAGGTGCAGCGGCTGAAGAAGCGCAAACTCTACCTGAAGGACCGCATCGCCCAGATCGAGGACGTGCTGACTCCCGACATCATCGCCTGACGCTGCGTCTTTCGCGGGGTTTGTGCCCGATTCGCCCTTGCTTAGAAGGCACCCGCCGGTCTAGATCGCGCGCTTCCCGAAGCGGAGCGCGAGCGCAGCCCAATGGCCGAGACCACTCCCCCCGTCGCCATCATCATGGGCAGCCAGTCCGACTGGGCGACGATGCGCCATGCGGCCGAAGCGCTTGAAGCGCTCGCCATTCCCTATGACGCCCGTATCGTCTCCGCCCACCGCACTCCGGAGCGCCTGTTCGATTTTGCCAGGGGCGCCAGGGCTGAAGGCTTCAAGGTCGTCATCGCCGGCGCCGGCGGCGCCGCCCACCTGCCCGGCATGACCGCATCGCTGACGCCGCTGCCCGTCTTCGGCGTCCCCGTCGAATCCAAGGCCTTGTCGGGGCAGGACAGCCTGCTCTCCATCGTGCAGATGCCCGCCGGCATACCGGTCGGCACGCTCGCCATCGGCCGGGCCGGCGCGGTCAACGCCGCCCTCCTGGCCGCCGCAGTGCTGGCGCTTTCGGACGCCAAGCTGGCGGAACGGCTCGACGCCTACCGCGCGCGCCAGAGCGCCGGGATCGCCGAGCGCCCCAATCGCGAGGACGCATGAGCCCGCCCGTTCCCACCGGCCTTGCCCCCGGCGCCATGCTGGGCATCCTCGGTGGTGGCCAGCTCGCCCGCATGATGGCACTGGCGGCCGCCGATCTCGGCATCCGCAGCCACATCTTCGCGCCCGAGACCGACAGCCCGGCCTTCGATGTGGCCGCCCGCCACACGATCGCGGAATATGAGGACGAGGCCGCGCTCGCAGCCTTCGCCGCCGCCGTCGACGTCGTGACCTACGAGTTCGAGAACGTGCCGGCCGCCACCGCGGCCTTCCTCGCCGGCCGGGCGCCCCTTCATCCCGGCGCCCGCGCCCTGGCGGTAACGCAGGACCGGCTGAGCGAGAAGAGTTTCGTCTCCGGCCTCGGCCTGCCGGTCGCGCCTTTCCGCGCCGTCGATTCGCTCGCTGACCTCGAGACCGCTGTCGCGGAGCTCGGGCGCCCCTCGGTGCTCAAGACCCGGCGCTTCGGCTATGACGGCAAGGGCCAGGTCAAGATCGCGCCTGGCAGCGACCTCGCCGAGGCGCATGAGGCGATCGGCCGTTTCCCCGCTATCCTCGAAGGCTTCGTGCCGTTCGTTCGCGAAGTGTCGGTCGTTGCCGCTCGCGGCCTCGACGGCTCCTTCGCCGCCTTCGACGTCTGCGAGAACGAGCATCGCGACCACATTCTCGCCTTTACCCATATCCCGGCGAACCTGTCGACCGCAGCTTCGGATGCCGCCATCGACGCCGCCCGTCGCATCGGCGAGGCCCTGGGTTATGTCGGCGTCTTCGCCGTCGAGATGTTCGTGCTCGAAGAGAGCGGCATCGAGCGTGTCGTGGTCAACGAGATCGCCCCGCGCGTTCACAATTCCGGGCACTGGACCAGCGAGGGCGCGCTGACATCGCAGTTCCACCAGCATGTCCGCGCCGTCTGCGGCTTTCCGCTTGGCGCCACGACCCGCCGCGGCCGCGTCGAGATGGAAAACCTGATCGGGGACGCCGCGCTGCGCTGGCGCGAGATCCTGTCGGAGCCGGGCGCCCACCTGCATCTCTACGGCAAGCGCGACGCTCGCCCGGGCCGGAAGATGGGCCATGTCACCCGCGTGCTGGCGGAGGGCGCCTAGGCGCTGGGCGCAATCCCGGTCTGAAACCGCTGCAAACCCCGATTTCGCGGGTTTGCAGCGTGGACAGCCCAAATGAATTCTGCTATCGGCACGAACCTTCGAGCGATGTGCCCTGCATATCGCCGGCCCTCATTCTTGGATCAACCGCTAAGGACGGACGTTTCACGTGCAGGTTCTCGTTCGCGACAACAATGTCGACCAGGCTCTCCGCGCTCTCAAGAAGAAGATGCAGCGCGAAGGTATCTTCCGTGAGATGAAGCTCCGCGGTCACTACGAGAAGCCTTCCGAGAAGAAGGCGCGCGAGCAGGCCGAGGCCGTGCGCCGCGCCCGCAAGCTGCAGCGCAAGAAGCTCCAGCGCGAAGGCCTGCTGCCCGCGCCGGTCAAGCCGAAGCGCCCCTGATCCGCTCCAGGCAGTTTTCGGACTGCCTCGACAGGGCCGATAGCGAGTCGCGCCTGGAGCCCGCTCCGGGCGCTCTTGCTTTTTGGCCATGTTAACCAAGTTTTGGCGGGTTTCAGGCGTTCTCTTGCGCGAGGCGCTGTCGGCTGGGGAGCGCAGAGACGCCGCGACCGGCCCTATGCCGGATGAGCCTTCCTTCAGAAGGGTCGGCGGCAGGCGAAGCACGGAACCAAAGAGGCAGAGCATGATCCGAGGCAGATATTGGCTGGCCGCAGCCGGCATGGCGCTCGCGCTCGCAGGATGCGACACCGTCTCCGGCATCTCCTCACAGGCCACCGTCGCCGAGCTCGACACCCGTGATACCGCCGACGCCAGCGTCAATATCGGCTCGCTGACCGAAGTCATCAGCCGCAATCCCAACGATCCCGGCGCCTATAATACGCGCGGCGCCGCCTATGCCCGCGTCGGCCGCTTTTCGGACGCGATCTCGGACTTCACCAAGGCGGTCCAGCTCGACCCCAATCTCGCCTCCGCCTACACCAATCGCGGCCTCGCCCTGCGCCAGAGCGGCCGCAACGACGCCGCGCTCGCCGACTTCAACCGCGCGACGACGGCGAATGCGAATTACGCCCCGGCCTATGTTGCCCGCGCCAACCTGCTGCGCCAGCAGGGCAACAGCCAGCAGGCCATCGCCGATCTCAACACCGCGATTCGCCTCAACCCTGAAGCGGCGGAGGCCTTCCACGCTCGCGGGCTCGTCTACCAGAAGGAAGGCCAGCACCAGCATGCGGTCACCGATTTCGATTCGGTGATCGACCGGAACCCCTACACGGCCCCGCCCTATATCGCCCGTGGCCAGAGCCTCAACGCGCTCGGCAAATACGATGCGGCGCTGGAGGACTTCACCGCGGCGCTCAACGTCGACAACCGCAACGCCGATGCCTGGGCCGGGCGTGGCTTCGCCTTCGAGAAGCTCGGCAAGAAGACCGAAGCCTCGGAAGCCTATCAGCGGGCGCTCGGCCTCGACGGCAACAACGCACAGGCCCGGGCCGGCCAGTCCCGCCTCGGCGGTGGCGGCTTCTTCCGCAGCTGATCAGGGCATCGAGCCGGCCTTCACGGCCGGCTCGCCGACCGTGCGGCTCTCGGCCCCGGCAATCGTCCCGCCAACGACATCGCCCAGGAAGCGCCGCACCTCGGCAAGCGAGCCGTGCTCCGGCAGATCCTCGTGGCGCCCCGCAGGAAAGCGCAGGAAGCGCTTTGGCGGGTTCGCCAGCTCGAAGAGCGCCCTGCCCTGCGCGAAGGGGATCACCTGGTCGCGCTCGCCATGCATCACCAGCAGCGGCACCTTGACCCGGCCGATGACCTCGTCCGAGCGGAACCGGTCCTTCATCAGCAGCCAGACCGGCACGTAGGGATAGACGCCCTGCGCGACCGCGGCGGTCGAGAGGTAGGGCGCCTCGAGGATGACCGCCCGCAACGGCACCTCCGCCGCCAGTTTCAGCGCCACGCCGGTGCCCAGCGACTCGCCGTACCCGATCAGCCGTCCGGCGCCGAAGCGGTCTGCAGCCGCGCCATAGGCGGCCCGGGCATCCTGCAGCAGGCCGTCCTCGCTCGGGCTGCCGGTCGAGCCGCCATAGCCGCGGTAGCTGACCGCGAAGAGGCCGGTGCCGTCTTCCGTCAGCGCCCGGAAGCGGCCCGTGCGGCCGGCCCGCGCCAGATTGCCGGCATTGCCGTGGAAATAGAGCAGGACCGGCTTGTCCGCCCGCGGTGGCACGATCCAGGCGACGAGCCTCTCGCCATCGGCGGT
>NZ_JBIWYK010000213.1:0-5392 GCF_044752385.1 Allobosea sp. CER48
GCCGGGCGCCGGAGTGTGAATCATTCGGGCGTGACGGCATGAAATTTCTGCGGGGCAAGCCCTTGCAGATATTTTAAGCTTGAAACAATATGCCGCTGCGCAGGCCACAGAGTTTGAGGGAACCCGGCCGCGCGTCATTTTTCGTTCGTTCGTCCCGGGAGGGCATCGATGACGACCTTCAAATTCGCTCTCGCACTTGGCTGTGGCGCATTCGCGCTCGCGGTCGCATCGGCTCAGGCGCAGGAGCCCATCAAGATCGGGGTGGTCAGCGTGCTGACGGGACCGGGCGCGGCGCTGGGCCAGCAGGTCCGCGACGGCTTCCAGCTCGCGGTCGACCAGAACGGCGGCAAGCTGGGCGGCGTCCCGGTCAAGATCACCGTGATCGACGACGAGCTGAAGCCCGACGTCGCGGTGGACCGCGTGCGCACGTATGTCGAGACCGAGAAGCCGGCCTTTGTCGTCGGACCGGTCTTCTCGAACATCCTGGGCGCCATCGCCAAGCCGGTGCTCGATTCAGGCGCCTTCCTGATCAGCCCGAACGCCGGCCCGTCCACGATGGCCGGCAAGGCCTGCAACAAGAACTTCTTCGTCACCTCCTACCAGAACGATCAGGTGCACGAGGTTCTCGGCAAGTATGCTCAGGACCAGAAATACAAGACCGCCTACATCATCGCGCCCAACTACCAGGCCGGTAAGGACTCGCTCGCCGGTTTCAAGCGCTATTTCAAGGGCGAGATCGTGGACGAGGTCTATGCGCCGCTGAACGCGATGGATTTCTCCGCCGACCTCGCCAAGATCGCCTCGGCGAAGCCTGACGTCGTCTTCGCCTTCCTGCCTGGCGGCCTCGGCGTCAATTTCGTCAAGCAGTGGTCGCAGGCCGGCCTGCAGGGCAAGGTCCCGTTCCTGTCCGCCTTTACCGTCGACGAGTCGACGCTGCCGGCGCAGCAGGATGCGGCCGTCGGCCTCTATGGCGGGATGACCTGGGCGCCCAACATGGACAACCCGCAGACCAAGGCGTTCGTCCAGGCCTATGAAGCCGCCTACAAGATCGTGCCCGGCTCCTATGCGCAGCAATCCTACGACGCCGCGATGCTGATCGATTCGGCCGTGAAGGCGGCTGGCGGCACGGGCAATCCCGACAAGCTGCGCGAGGCGATCAAGAAGGCTGAGTTCACCTCGCTGCGCGGCAAGTTCAAGTTCAATACCAACGGCTACCCGATCCAGGACTTCTACCTGGTCAAGGTCGCCAAGCGCGCGGACGGCAAGTTCCAGACTGAGATCGCCGAGAAGGTCTTCGCCGAATACGCCGACCCGCACGCCAAGGACTGCGCACTGAAGTAAGGCGAAGCGTCATCCCCGGGCGCGGCAGCGCTTCGCCCGGGGATCTCGCCGTCCGCGGATGCCTGGGCCTTGCCCGGGCGTGATGCTCTGTACCCGGCCCTGGCATATGGACCGAGAATGACCACGAGCCTCCTGATCGTCCAGCTCCTCAACGGCCTCCAGTTCGGCATCCTGCTGTTCCTGGTCGCAGCCGGACTGACGCTGGTCTTCGGCGTGATGGACTTCATCAACCTCGCCCATGGCGTCCAGTACATGCTGGGCGCCTATCTCGCAGTCACCTTCGTCGGGCTGACCAGTTCATTCATGCTCGGACTCCTCCTCGCGCTGGCCGCTGCGCTGCTGCTCGGCCTGGCCTTCGAGTTCCTGGTGTTCCGGCATCTCTATGAGCGCGACCATCTCGATCAGGTCCTGGCGACCTTCGGGTTGATCCTGCTGCTCAACCAGGCGGTGAAGATGATCTGGGGCGCGGCGCCGCTCTCGGTTCCCGTGCCGGAGTTCCTGTCCGGCAACGTCCAGCTGCTCGGCGGGGTGCTCTATCCGACCTATCGCTTTGCGCTGATCGGCGCGGGGCTTGGCGTCGGCGCCTTGCTCTGGTTCGTCGTCGAGAAGACGCGCACCGGCATGCTGCTGCGGGCCGGCGCCTCCAACGCGCCGATGGTTTCGGCGCTCGGCGTCGACATCCGCAAGCTGTTCATGGTGGTCTTCGCTTTCGGTACCATGCTCGCCGGCTTCGCCGGGGTGATGGCGGCGCCGATCCTCTCCGTCGAACCGGGCATGGGCGACGCCGTGCTGATCCTCGCCTTCGTCGTCATCGTCGTCGGCGGCATCGGCTCGATCCGCGGCGCCTTCGTCGGCGCACTGATCGTCGGCCTCGTCGATACGCTCGGCCGCTCCTTCATGAACGACCTGCTCAGGCTGTTCATGGCGCCGGCCTCGGCACGCGCGACCGGCGCGGCCCTGTCCTCCATGCTGATCTACCTCGTCATGGCGGCGGTGCTGTTCGTGCGGCCCGAGGGGCTGCTGCCGGCGAAGGGGCGCTCATGAACGCGCTCGGCACCTCCTCGCCGCTGGCGCGCCCGGCCGCGCCAGCCATCCGCCGGCTGGCGCCGCTCGTCATCCTCGGCCTGCTGGCGCTGCTGCCGGTCGCGACGACGCTCGGCCTGCCCTCGCACTGGCTGACGCTGGTGACGCGGGCGATGATCTTCGCCATCGCCGCGCTCTCGCTCGATCTCATCCTCGGCGTCGGCGGCCTCGTCTCCTTCGGCCATGCCGCCTTCATCGGCATCGGCGCCTATGGGGCCGGCATCCTGATCACCGAAGGGCGGACCGAACTGCTGATCGCGCTGCCGCTCATCCTGATCGTCTGCGCCGCCTTCGCCGCCGTGACGGGCTATGTCTCGCTACGCACGCGCGGCGTCGCCTTCATCATGATCACGCTGGCCTTCGGGCAGATGGCCTTCTATTTCGCGCAGGCGCTCTCGGCCTATGGCGGCGACGACGGGCTGACGCTCTATGAGAAGAGCACCTTCCTTGGCCGGGAGATATTCGCCAACCGCACCGGCTTCTACTACATCGCGCTGGGTACGCTGGCGGGCTGCTACTGGCTGGCACGCAGGCTGGTCGCCTCGCGCTTCGGCCGGGTGCTGCGGGCCTCGCGCGAGAATTCCGTCCGCGTCACCGTCACCGGATACGACGTCGACCACGTCCGCCTCGGTGCCTATATCATCAGCGGCATGATGGCAGGCCTGTCCGGTTTCCTGCTCGCCAACCAGACCGATTTCGTCAGCCCCGCCTTCATGTCGTGGCAGCGCTCGGGCGAACTGATCTTCATGGTCGTACTCGGCGGCGTCGGCTCGCTCTACGGCGCGATCGTCGGCGCCATCGCGCTCCTGGCCGTCGAGGATGTGCTCTCCGCGCTGACCCAGAACTGGAAGGCGATCTTCGGCCCCATGATCGTCCTCTTCGTGCTGTTCACCCGCGGCGGCATCGCCGGGATGGCGGCCAGGCTCGGGGGGCGGCGCGATGGCTGAACCCGCTCTCGCACTCAAGGGCCTGACCAAATCCTTCGGCGCGCTCAAGGTCACCAACGGGGTCGACCTCACCATCGCGCCGGGCGAGCTTCATGCGCTGATCGGCCCCAACGGCGCGGGCAAGACCACGCTGGTCCACCAGATCTCCGGTACGCTGCGGCCGGATGCTGGCACCATCCTCTTCTCCGGGGAGGAGATCACCCGGCTGCCACCGCAGAAGCGGGCCCAGGCAGGCCTCGCCCGCACCTTCCAGATCACCTCGACCGTCGCCTCGCTCTCGGCGCTGGAGAATGTCGCGCTCGGCGTGCAGGCGCGCAGCCCCCGCCCGCTTTCCATGTTCCACGACGCGGCGCGAGACGAGGCGCTCAATGCGCCCGCCTGGGAGGCGCTCGAGGCGGTGGGCCTGTCCGGCCGTGCGCACGCGCCTGCCGGCAGCCTCTCCCATGGCGAGAAGCGTGCGCTCGAGATCGCGATGGCGCTGACGCTGCAGCCGAAGCTGATCCTTCTCGACGAACCGCTGGCCGGTGTGGGCCATGAGGAGGGCGAGCGCCTGATCGCGCTCCTGAAGAGCCTCAAGGGCCGTTTCGCCATGCTGCTCGTCGAGCATGACATGAGCGCCGTCTTCGCGCTGGCCGATCGCGTCACCGTGCTGGTCTATGGCGGGGTGATCGCATCCGGCGAGCCTGCTGCCGTCAGGGCCGACCCGGCGGTGCGGCAGGCCTATCTCGGCGAGGAGGGCTAGCGATGCTCAGCGTCGAAGGGCTCGATGCCGGCTATGGCGAGGCGCAGATCCTGTTCGGGGTCTCCATCAGCGTGGGCCAAGGTGAGGTGGTGACCCTGCTCGGCCGCAACGGCATGGGCAAGACGACCACCGTGCGTTCGATCATGGGGCTCCTGCCCGCGAAGGCGGGCAAGATCGCTTTCGGCGGGCGGGACCTCACCGGCGCCCAGCCCTTCCGTATCGCGCAGGCCGGCATCGGCCTCGTGCCGGAAGGTCGCCAGATCTTCCCGACGCTGTCCGTCGAGGAGAACCTGATCGCGACTGCGGCTGATCGCTCCGGCAAGAAGCGCTGGGATCTCGAGCGCATCTACGCCTTCTTTCCGCGTCTCAGGGAACGGCGGGAGAACCGCGGAAACCAGCTCTCCGGTGGCGAACAGCAGATGCTGGCCATCGGCCGGGCGCTGATGACCAACCCCAAGCTGATCATCCTCGACGAAGCGACGGAGGGCCTGGCGCCCCTGATCCGCGAGGAGATCTGGAACTGCCTGACGGCGTTGAAGGCGGAGGGAGAATCGATCCTCGTCATCGACAAGAATGTCGATGCTCTCGTCAGGATCGCCGACCGCCATGTCGTGCTGGAAAAGGGCCGGGTCGTCTGGCGCGGCACCAGCGCCGAACTGCGCGGCGACAGCGCCGTGAAGGATCGCTTCCTGCATTTCTAGCAGAGCCGGGCGACCCGCCTCTGCACCGATTGCCGCCCGCAATACGGGCCTGATGAGGAGAGCAAGACCATGAAGCCGCTGACCGCCGGCGTGACGCGCGCCAACGAAGGCCTCGACGGGATCTCCTGGAACATTCTCGGACAGACCTATGTGCCGAAGACGTTGTCGGAGGACAGCTTCTCCTGGCACGCCACGTTCCCGCCCGGCACCTTCGTGCCGCCGCACATCCACACCACGCAGGACGAGTTCATCTACATGCTGGAGGGCCGGCTTGACCTCGTGCTCGACGGGCAGGAGAGCTTCGCCACGGCCGGCGACCTGATCCGCCTGCCGCGCAACGTGCCGCACGGGCTGTTCAACAAGAGCGACGCCACGGTGAAATGCCTGTTCTGGGTCTCGCCGACGGCGCGGCTCTACGACCTGTTCTGGGGCATCCACTCCATGGCGGAGCAGAACCCGGCGGATGTGGTCGCGCTCTCCGCCAGGCACGAGGTCGATTTCCTGCCGCCGCCGCCCGACGGCGCCTGAACTGCAGCTAGGCCAGGAACACCATTTGGAGCGACCGGCCGCTATCATTC
>NZ_JBIWYK010000214.1:0-5391 GCF_044752385.1 Allobosea sp. CER48
CGGGATTTGCTGTTCCGGATTTTATGTCAGCAGGACTTGCCGCACCGGCATTTGCTGCTCAAGATTTGTTCAATCGGGAGAGCGGGACAAACCCGCTCCGAACAGGGGAACGGCATGAAGACAGACAACAGCACTGTCGCCAGCGCGGCAGCCATCGGCGTCGGTATCGCGCCGGCACCGTGACCAGCGGCGGGGGCTCGCTGCGTCGCGGCGCGCCCTTGCGGCAAGAAGCTCACAGAAAACGCGGCACGGATAACAACACGACCTCGGCGCAATCGCATCGCCGCAGGATCGCCGGCCGCCACAAGCGAAGCAAAAAAGGGCGTGGCAAGTGTCGAGCATCCCCGACCAAACGGTATCACCCGGCAAGGCGTCGTTGTTCTACGACCCGAAGATCCGCGGCTATTTCTATCAGATCGTTCTGCTGGCGGCCGTCGGCTTCCTCATCTGGTCCGCAGCATCCAATGCGATCGAGAACCTGCGCGCGCAGAAGATCGCCTCGGGCTTCGCCTTCTGGCACAACGCCGCCGGCTTCGACGTCAACCAGAAACTGATCCCGTTCTCGGCATCCGGCGGCTCGACCTATGGTCAGGCCTTCTTCGTCGGCCTGCTCAATACATTGCTCGTTGCCGCCCTCGGTATCGTCTTCGCCACCATCATCGGCTTCGTCGTCGGTGTGGCGCGGCTCTCGAACAACTGGATCGTCGCCAAGCTGGCGATGATCTATGTCGAGGTCATCCGCAACATCCCGCTGCTGCTCCAGCTCTTCTTCTGGTACAACGCGGTGCTCAAGCCGCTGCCGGATGCGCGCAATTCCATCGCTCTGCCCGGCAGTATCTATCTCAACAACCGCGGCATCATCCTGCCCAGCCCGCAGTTCGGGCCGGCCTTCGAGGCCGTCGTCATCGCCTTCATCGTCGGCGTCGCAGCCGCGATCGCCTTCTTTATCTGGGCGCGCGGGCAGCAGGCGAGGACTGGCAAGCAGTATCACAACGGCTGGATCGCGCTCGCGCTGATCATCGGCCTGCCGCTGGTCGTCTTCTTCGCAACCGGGCGGCCGCTGTCCTTCGACTATCCGCAGCAGGGCCGGTTCAACCTCACCGGCGGAATGCAGATCTTCCCGGAGTTCGTGGCCTTGCTGATCGGCCTGTCGACCTATACGGGAGGCTTCATCGCCGAGGTCGTGCGCGCCGGCATCCTGGCGGTTTCGAAAGGGCAGACCGAGGCCGCCAACGCGCTTGGCCTGCGCTCGGGCCCGACGCTGAAGCTCGTGATCATTCCGCAGGCGATGCGCGTGATCATCCCGCCGCTGACCTCGCAATACCTCAACCTCGCGAAGAACTCTTCGCTGGCGGTGGCGATCGGCTATCCCGATCTGGTCCAGGTCTTCATGGGCACGGTGCTGAACCAGACCGGTCAGGCGGTCGAGATGGTCTCGATCACGATGGCGGTCTACCTGACGATCTCCTTGGTGACGTCGTTCTTCATGAACCTCTACAACAAGCGCATGGCGCTGGTCGAACGGTGAGGGCTGAGCGATGACCGACGCAACCACCGAACTCGCTCCCTACGCCTTCGTCCGTAAGGAGACGCTGCAGCAGGAGCCCGCGCCGCTCTCCGTGGCCGGCCCCCTGGCCTGGATCAGGGCGCACCTGTTCTCCAGCCCGCTGAACACCATCCTGACCCTGCTCTGCCTTTACCTCGTGGTCGATGCCACGCCGGGGCTGATCAGGTTCTATTTCCTCGACGCGGTCTGGACTGGCACCAGCCGCGACGCCTGCCTCGCGGACAAGGTCGGCAGGCCGGTCGGTGCCTGCTGGGCCTATATCGCGGATCGCCTTCAGTACTTCATCTACGGCTCCTACCCGGTGGCGGAGCGCTGGCGCGTCAACATTGTCTTCGCGATGTTTGCGCTCGGCGTGGTCTGGCTGCTCTGGACCAAGGCACCGCTGAAGAAGATCGGCTTCTTCTATTTCTTCGTCATCCTGCCTGCGAGCGCCTTCATCCTGCTCCTCGGCGGCGATCGGGCCGAGGGCTTCCTGCGTTTCCTGATCCTCGTGAGCTTCGCGCTCGCCGTGCTCTATCTCGTGCTGTCCTTCGTGCCGTCGCTGGTGCGGTTCTGGATCGGCGAGGGGCAGCTCGCGGTCGAGCAGGAGATGCCGGTCTGGCAGCGCTTCTACCGGCCGAAGCGCCTGATCATTATCGCGCTCGTCGTCTTCGGCCTCCTCGCCGTGCTGGCCGACAAGGTCGGGCTGCCGCGTGTCGATACCGGCCTCTGGGGCGGCATGACCGTGACCTTCCTGGTCTCGGCCGTCGGCATCGTCTTCTCGCTGCCGCTTGGCGTGCTGCTCGCGCTCGGGCGCCGTTCGCGCCTGCCGGCGATCCAGCTGCTCTCGGTCATCTTCATCGAGTTCGTCCGTGGTGTGCCGCTGATCACCGTGCTGTTCATGGCGAACACCATGCTGCCGCTGTTCGTGCCGCAGGAATGGTCGCCGGATCGTCTCCTGCGGCCGCTGATCGGTGTCGCGCTCTTCTCCGCCGCCTATATGGCGGAGGTGGTGCGCGGCGGCCTGCAGGCGATCCCGAAGGGCCAGTACGAGGGGGCGATGTCGCTGGGCCTCGGCTACTGGCAGATGATGCGTCTGATCATCCTGCCGCAGGCTCTGCGGATCGTGATCCCCGGTATCGTCAACACCTTCATCGGGCTGTTCAAGGATACGACGCTGGTCACCATCGTCGGCATCTTCGACTTCCTGCGTACGATCGAGGCGACCCTGGTCGACCCGACCTGGGCTACCCCGACCACGCGGACGACCGGCTACGCCTTCGCCGCGATCTTCTATTTCCTTTGCTGCTGGGGAATGTCGCGCTACTCCGTAGCTGTCGAGAAGCGCCTAGCCGCCGGCCAAAAACGTTGAGAGAGGAATGACGACCATGGCAATGGCAGAAACCAAGATGACCGACGCCCGGCCTGCGGCACTGAAGCAGACGTCGCTCAACACGGCCACGGCCGTCGAGATGATCGGCGTGAACAAGTGGTACGGCGAGTTCCATGTGCTGCGCGACGTGAACCTGAAGGTGTCGCGGGGCGAGAAGCTGGTGATCTGCGGGCCGTCGGGCTCGGGCAAGTCGACGATGATCCGCTGCATCAACCGGCTGGAGGAGCATCAGAAGGGCCAGATCATCGTCGACGGGACGGAGCTCACGAACGATCTCAAGAAGATCGACGAGATCCGCCGCGATGTCGGCATGGTCTTCCAGCACTTCAACCTGTTTCCGCATCTGACGATCCTCGAGAACCTGACGCTGGCTCCGATCTGGGTGCGCAAGATGCCCAGGAAGGACGCGGAAGAGATCGCGATGCACTATCTCAAGCGCGTCAAGATCCCCGAGCAGGCCTCGAAATATCCGGGCCAGCTCTCGGGCGGCCAGCAGCAGCGCGTCGCGATCGCCCGCTCGCTGTGCATGAGCCCGAAGATCATGCTGTTCGACGAGCCGACCTCGGCGCTCGATCCGGAAATGGTCAAGGAGGTGCTCGACACCATGGTCTCGCTGGCCGACGAGGGCATGACCATGCTCTGCGTCACCCACGAGATGGGTTTCGCCCGCCAGGTCGCAGACCGCGTCATCTTCATGGATGCCGGCCAGATCGTCGAGATGAACACCCCCAACGAGTTCTTCAAGAACCCGCAGCACGAGCGCACCAAGCTCTTCCTCTCCCAGATCCTGCACTGAACAAGACCTGTTCATCGAGCAATCCAGGCGCGCCGGCCTCGCCGGCGCGCTTTTTCGTTCGATGACGAAGGCTGGAAGAAGCGCGAAGCATCGACGCCAGTAGAAGAAGCCTTTTGCGGAACGAGTCCTTCGCCGGTGCGTTGATGGCGCAAACGGAGGATACGTCATGAAGCGTTTTGTCCCTGTCATAGCTGTCGCTCTTCTGGCCAGCGGCGGCGCCTATGCTCAGTCGATCAATATCGGCCCCGGCGGTGTGAGCGTCGATCCGCGCACGCCGCATGAGCGGGCCATGGACCGCGAAATGCGCCAGGAGCGCCATGAGCGGATGCGAGAGCGTGAGTGGCGCCGCGCCAACTATTATCGCGGCGATGATTGCCGGACGGTCACGACCGAACGGGAAACGCCGCGCGGCGTCGTGCGCCGCACGACCCGCGTATGCGATTGACGACCTGCGGGCTCCGGCTCGGTCGACAGGAAAGCCCGCGATGCTCGATGCGCCGCGGGCTTTCCGTTGTTCAGTTGGGTTAGTCCAGTGCCGCGCGAGCTACTTCGCGTCGCGCGCCTTCACGGCCTGATCCGGGAAATCGGAGAACAGCCCGTCTAGGCCGAGCGCGAAGAAGGCCTTGTACTCGGCCCCTGCGTCGCCCTTGAAGTCCGAGGTCAGGCGCTTCGGCTCGCTGCGGAAAGTCCAGCTATGGACGAGCAGGCCGGCGGCATGAGCGTCCTTCACGACATTGGTCGGCGCAATCAGCGTGCGGTCGCGCTCGTCGATGGCTCCGTCGCCGTTGAGGTCCTGCGGCTTGCCATCGGCTCCGATCGTCTGCTTCGCGCCCATGATGTAGGGCTTCCAGGGGCCGACGCCGTCTGCGTAGGTCGCGATCTCCTTCAGCCCTTCCGGCGACAGCATGTCCTGGAACGTGCGCTTGTCGCCGAGCACCGCGAAGTCGTAGGGGCGGTCGAACGGGGCGACGAGCGTGACCTTGCCGTCCTTGTCGACGCCGTCGCCGTCGACGAGCTGGACGAGGCGCAGCTGCGTCTTCGGGCGCAGATACCGGAGGTTCGCCGTCTCGAAGCTCTGGATGAAGACCGGAGAAGTCTTCTCGGTCCAGCCGGCCGCCTTGAGCATGTCGAGAAGCTTGTCCTCGAACGAGAGGCCGAGCGCGGCGTGGTAGGTCGGGTGCTTGGTCTCGGGATAGATGCCGATGGTACGGCCGGTTCGCGCGCTTTCCGACTTGGCGAGGTCGATCACCTCCTGGAACGTCGGGATCTGGTACTTGCCGTTATGGGACTGGTCGCGGTCGGCGAAGGCCTGCTTCGCTTTCAGCGTCTTGATCTCGGCGACGGTGAAGTCGTTGGCGAACCAGTCGGTGGTGTCGATGCCGTCGACCTTGCGCGTGGTCTTGCGGCTGGCGAATTCCGGCCGCTCGGCAACGTCGGTGGTGCCGCTCAGCATCGGCTCGTGCCGGACGACCAGGACACCGTCCTTGGTCGAGACGAGATCGGGCTCGATGAAGTCGGCACCTTGCTGGATGGCGAGCTTGTAGCCCTCGATCGTGTGCTCGGGCAGGTAGCCGCTGGCGCCACGATGGGCGATCACCAGCGGCTTCTTTTCGGTCTGCTGAGCCAGCGCCGCGAGCGGCTGACAGGCCAGCACGG
>NZ_JBIWYK010000215.1:0-5383 GCF_044752385.1 Allobosea sp. CER48
GCATCTGCGCTGACGAGACAGCCAAGCGGAACCGCAGCGCAACGATGAACACCTATATTCCCCTGATCCTGTTCACGGTGCTGACCAACGCGGCCGCCCAGCTGATGCTGAAGCGCGGCATGAGCGGGCTCGGCTCCTTCGATGTCGCCAATGACGGACTGATCGGCACCGTCTTCCGCGTCGTGTTCAATCCCTTCGTCTTCGCGGGCCTGTGCACTTTCGTGATCAGCATGGCCTCGCATCTGATCGTGCTGTCCAAGGTACAGATCAGCTACGCCTATCCCTTCCTGAGCCTCGCCTATGTCGTAGTCGCGGCCTACGCTTATTTCGTCTTTCACGAGGATCTGGGCGCGATGCGCATAGCCGGCATCGGCTTCATCGTGCTCGGCACCGTTTTCATTGCACAAAGCTGAGGGAGATCATGGACCTGATCGTACGCCTGTTCCTGCGTCTCGGCGCCTTGTTGGAGCCGCCCGTCGTTCCGCAGCCGGTCCCCGTGCCCGTACGCAACCGGCGCCCGCGCCTGCCCGTCGACCCGAGAGGCTGACGCGATGAAGCACATCATCATCGGCGGCGACGGCTTTGTCGGCTCGCATCTGGCGGCGGATCTCGCCGCCATGGGCGAGAATGTCCTCGTCGCGGACATCCAGAAGAGCGAGCATGCTCACTACGAGACGGTGCCGTTCCTGAAGGCCGACGTGACCCGGACGGAAAGCGTCGAGCGCATTCCGCTGCAGCCAGAGGACGTGGTCTACAACCTCTCGGCCAAGATGCTCTCGCCGATCGTGACGCGCGCCGAGCGGCACGATTTCTTCTGGCCGGTCAACTATAACGGCACCCAGAACATCCTCAGCTGGATGGAGAAGAACGGGGCCGACCGGCTCGTCCACTTCACCACAGACATGATCTACGGCCATTCGGTGACGGTGCCGCAGGACGAGACGCATCCCGCCAGGCCACTGGGCGAGTATGGCGAGAGCAAGCTTGCGACCGAGCGCCTCGCCGACGAGTATCGCGCCAAGGGCTTCAAGATCCCGATCTTTCGCCCGCGGCTCATCATCGGGCCGGGCCGTCTCGGTATCCTGGTCAAGCTGTTCAGGCTGATCGACCTCAACCTGCCGGTGCCGATGATCGGTGGTGGCAACAACCCCTATCAGTTCATCTCGGTCTTCGACTGTGCCAGCGCCTGCGTCGCAGCCTGGAAGGCGGGTTTCCCGAACGAGGCCTACAACCTCGGCTCCGACGATCCGCCGCCGGTGAAGAAGCTGCTGGGCGACCTCATCAAACATGCCGGCTCGAAATCGATCCTGCTGCCGACGCCGGCTTCGCTGGTGAAGCTGACGCTCGACGCGCTCGATGCGGTGAACCTGCCGATCATGGACCCGGAGCAGTACAAGATCGCCGACGAGATCTGCATTCTCGACACCTCCAAGGCCAAGCGCGAGCTGGGCTGGCGGCCGCAACATCGCGACGAGGACATGCTGCTCGCCGCCTATACCGAGTATCGCAAGGGCAAGGATGCCCAGAAGCCGGAGCCGAGGAGCCTCGCTGCATGAGCATGCCCGCCTTCAAGCCCGAGGACGGCCCGATGACCGGCGCCCGCCCGCAGCTCATCAGCGTCGAGGCCGCCAAGCAGCTCGACGCCGCACAGGTGAAGGACCTCTTCGCCAGCCATATCAATCCCGGCCAACTGCATTTCCTGAAGCTGCTCGGCTTCGACAGGATCCTCGTCGATCGCGCCGAGGGCATGCACTACGTCACCAGGGACGGCCGCAGGATCCTCGACTTCTTCGGCGGGTTCTGCTCGGTCGCCTTCGGCCACAACCACCCGCGCATCATCGCTGCGCGGCAGAAGTTCCAGGACGAGAACCGCCACGAGATCTGCATGGCGTTCATGTCGCAATATGCCGCGGCGCTGGCGAAGAACCTCGCCACCATCGCACCGGGCGATCTCGACATGGTCTTCCTCGGCTCAACCGGCTCGGAGGCGATGGAGGCGGCTCTGAAGGTCGCCGAGCAGGCGCAGGGGCCGGGCAAGTCCAAGATCCTGCACGCCGCGAACTCGTTCCACGGCAAGACCAAGGGCGTGCTCTCGATCACCGATTCGACGCTCTACCAGTCGCAGTTCAAGCTGGTCGAGAACCGGGTCAAGGTGCCCTTCGGCAATATCGAGGCGATCCGGCTGGCGCTCGAAAGCGATCCGTCGATCGGCATCGTGGTGCTGGAGACGATCCAGGGCGGCGGCGGCATCGTCGAGGCGCCAGAAGGCTTCTGGCGCGAGCTGCGCGCACTCTGCGACAAGCACGGCGTGCTCTGGGTGGCTGACGAGGTGCAATGCGGGCTCGGCCGCACCGGCCAGTTCTTCGCCTTCGAGCGGGACGGCGTCGTGCCGGACGTGACGGCCCTCGCCAAGGCGCTCGGCGGCTCGAAGGCGGCCATGGGGGCGATGATCGCTCGCCGCGACGTCTACATGAAAGCCTATGGCAAGCCCAAGACCGCGCTGATCCACGCCCAGGCCACCTTCGGCGGCATGGGCGAGGCCTGCGTCTCGGCGATCGAGGCGCTGAACGTGCTCTATGACGAAGACCTGATGGGCAATGCGAAGCGCCAGGGCGACTATCTGATCGAGCGGCTGAATGCGCTGCGCGCGAAGTACCCGACCCTGCTCAAGGAAATCCGGGGGCGCGGGCTGATGATCGGCATCGAGTTCCAAGACATCAGCGAGACCATGCCCTTCGGGGTCAAGCACATGGTGGCGCTGCTCGACGACAAGCTGAAGGGCTCGCTCTGTGGCTTCGTCGGCGCGCTTCTTCTGAAGGAGCACGACGTGCTCGTCGCCTTCACCGAGTACAATCGCAACGTCATCCGGCTCGAGCCGCCGCTGATCGTCACCCGTGAGCAATGCGACGAGTTCATCGCCGCCCTCGACGATGTGCTTTCGCGCGGTGTGACCGGGATCGTGACCAGCTATCTGCGCAAGGTCGCCGTCGCGAAGGGCTGAGGCAGCGCATCTGCGCCGGCACTGGGAAAAGAGGCTGGAGGTCGGGCACGACCTCCAGCCTCATTCGGATTCGGCGGCGCGAACATGTCCCCGCCGGGATTGACGACGATGGTCTCAGGCGCCGGCAGGCCGGCCCGCATCCGCGTTGACGCGCTCGACATCGCTGCGCGACAGGGCAAGATCGGACAGAGCGCGGTCATCCATCGCGTAGAGCGCGCGTGCGCTGCTCCGGGCGTCGAGCCAGGCCTCGAACTGCAGCAGCAGTCCGAGAGCACGGCCGCTCGAGCGGCGTGGGGCGGAGAAGGAAAGTCCGGCTGGGGCATGGCTGGCGTACATGGCGCGCCTCACGGGTGATCTGATTGCCCGTGAATCTGATCCTTGCCCGGGGTTGAAGCAAATGCGAAGTTCTTTGCTCTGCCCAAGTAAGGCTTGGCCTCGATGAGCCGCCGACACCTTCCGCCGCTGGCTTCGCTGCGCGCCTTCGAGGCGGCGGCCCGGCATCGCAATTTCGAAAAGGCGGGGGATGAACTCGCCGTCACGGCCAGCGCCGTCGGCCAGCACGTGCGTTCGCTCGAAACCTGGCTGAGGCGTCCGCTCTTTATCCGTCTGCCCAGCAAGGGCGTGGCCCTGACCGAGATCGGCGAACGCTATGCCGCGACGGTCTCGCAAGTGCTCGACCAACTCAACGAAGCCACGGCCCGCGCCTTGCGGCCGGATGCTCCGAATGTCCTGACCGTCAGCACCCTGCCCAGCTTTGCCTTGAACTGGCTGATACCGCGCCTTGGTGCGCTGAAGGAACGCGAGCCCAATCTCGAGGTCAGGGTCGAGATCTCGGTGGGGCTTACCGATTTCGCCCGCGAGAACGTCGACGTGGCCATTCGTTCCGGCCGGGGCGGCTATCAGGGCCTTCGAACCGATCTCCTGATGGAGGAGAATTTCTTTCCCGTCTGCAGCGCGGCGTTGCTCGGGAACCCTGAGCGGCCTCTGTGCGGACCGGAGGATCTCGTCCATCACACTCTGCTGCACGAGATTCCGGAAGGCATTCCCGATTTCGTCACCTGGCCGCGCTGGCTTGCGGCCGTCGGCATCACGCAGGTGGACGCGACCCGGGGGCCGCGTTTCTCGCATACGTTCCTCGCCTTGCAGGCGGCTGCGTCGGGGCAGGGCGTGGCGCTCGCGACGAATGTGCTGATCGGGGACTATCTCGATGCCGGCCGGCTGGTCCGGCCGTTCCCGCATCAGGTCAAGGGGCCGCACCAGTACTATCTCGTCTGCCCGGAAGCCTCGGCGCAGCGGCCGGCCATCGCGGCATTCCGGAGATGGATACGCGACGAGGCGGCGGCCCACGTGGCCCTTAGCGCCGGCTCGTGACCGTGCGGCGCCGGGCGCGGGGCAAGGCCTGGCGCAAAAAAAAGCCCCTCCGCGGAGGGGCTTCAGTCTGGTCTCGAAACTCTGCAGGGGCATGAAACTCAGTAGTAGCCGCAGACCCGGCGGTAGCCGATGACGTTGCCCCAGCGGTCGAACCGTTCGACCAGGTCGCAGGAACGGACGGGGGCGGCGTAGTAGCCGTAGGCGGGGCGAGTGGCCGAGGCGATGATGGCACCGGCGGCGAGAGCGCCGACCACACCGGCTCCGACACCCCAACCGCCGTAGCCGTAGCCCCAGCGCGGCCGCGCCTCGGCGCCGGACGCGATGAAGGTGGTGGCCAGGGTCACGGCCGCGAAGGTCGCCAGCGCGGTCTTGCGGAGCGTCGTCATGATCGTCTCTCCCGAGGGGATCCGAGAGCGAACCATTCGCCCTCCATGACCATTGGTCGCGCCAGCCGGCAGGAAGGTTCAAACGGTTCGGAGATTTTTTCCGGAGGCCGCAAGGCCCTGCCGCTCCCCGGCGATCAGCCGGTCGCTCATGCGTAGAAGCGCAGCAGCTCAAGGCCGGCAGGGCTGTTCCAATCCGCTTCGCCGACGAGGTACCCGACGCTGCGCGCCTCGCGGTCGAGGATATAGGTCATCGGCATGCCGTAGAGGGCGAACGGCGTGGGTTTGGTCGATTTCGGGCCGGAGGCCACGGAGCCGTCGGTGTCGATGAAGGTCGAGAGTTCGGAGAGTCCGAGCCGCTGGAGATACGCCTTTACGGTCGCCGGGGACTTGTCGAGCGACACCGGCAGAACGACGAACGGCTCCCGGCCCGCTCTGGCTTGCAGGCGCTGAAGAATGGGCAGTTCGCGCCGGCAGGGCGGGCACCAGCTTGCCCAGAAATTCAGGAGGACGGCCTTGCCACGATAAGCGGAGAGCGGCCTGCTCCGGCCGCCGAGATCGGTGATCGCGAGCAAGCCGGCCGGCTCCGGTGGATCGAGTTGCACGAACTGCGAGGCAGGACCGGCAA
>NZ_JBIWYK010000216.1:0-5380 GCF_044752385.1 Allobosea sp. CER48
CCGATCGCCCCGGTGCGCGCCGCGGCGGTGTTTCCATGGTTCCATCTCATCACAAGGGCAGCGAGTCCCCATGGCCGGCCATTCACAGTTCAAGAACATCATGCACCGCAAGGGCAAGCAGGACGCGGTGCGCTCCAAGCTGTTCTCGAAACTGGCCCGCGAAATCACCGTCGCCGCCAAGATGGGCATGCCCGATCCCAACATGAATCCGCGGCTGCGCATGGCGGTGCTCGCCGCGCGCGCCGAGAACATGCCGAAGGACAACATCCAGCGCGCCATCAACAAGGCAGCCGGCGGCGAAGGCGACAACTACGACGAGGTCCGCTACGAGGGCTATGGCCCGGGCGGCGCCGCTGTCATCGTCGAGGCGCTGACCGACAACCGCAATCGCACGGCCTCCGCCGTCCGCTCCTATTTCACCAAGTCCGGCGGCGCGCTGGGCGAGAGCAATTCCGTCTCCTTCATGTTCAACCGCGTCGGCGAGATCAGCTATCCGCCGGAGGCCGGGGACGCCGACAAGGTCATGGAAGCCGCGATCGAGGCCGGTGCCGACGACGTGATCTCGGACGAGAACGGTCACACGATCCTTTGCGCCTTCGATGCGCTGAACGAGGTCTCCAAGGCGCTCGAGGCCGCGCTCGGTGCGCCGGCCTCGGCCAAGCCGGTCTGGCGGCCGACGACGACGGCTCCGCTCGACGAGGAGAAGGCCGCCTCGATGATGCGTTTGATGGAAGCTCTCGACAACGACGACGACGTCCAGAACGTCTTCGCCAATTTCGAGATCGCCGACGACATCATGGCAAAGCTCAGCGCCTGAGCGGAAGCCAGCCCCCTCTTCGCGTCATGGTCGGGCATGTCCCGACCATCCACGGCTTCACGGCTCGCGGACCGTCTTCAAGACGTGGATGCTCGCCACAAGGGCCGGCATGACGGCCGAGCTATCCCTCAGCGCCCGATCACGGCATCCCACAGCGGCAGGCTGATCAGCGCGCTGAGGAAGATCACCAGATAGGCGCCGCGCCGGAAGGTCTGCTCGGAGGCGAGCCGAAAACCGTGCGTGCCGGCCCAGAGCCCGATGCCGTAGACCGCGAAGAGCGGCACCGCCATCAGCAGCGCGCCGGGTGTGAGAATGCCCTTCCACCACAGCACCGCGCCGCTCATCAGCGTCGAGACGCCGAAGAAGGCCTGCATGTTCGCCCTGGTCTTGTGCCGGTCGTTGCGCTGGGCCCCCAACCAGAACACCGCGAGCGGCATGCCGCCGATCGAGGCCATGCCGTTGAACAGCCCGGACAATGCGCCGACGCCGAGCGACAGCGGGATCGTCGGGCGCCCGTGATAGCGCCAGCCGGAGGCCATCAGCCCGACGGCGACCAGCACCAGCACTGCGAGAAGCCAGCGCATCGTCTCGCGGTCGAGCCAGGTCAGGAGCCAGATTCCGCCGGGCAGCGCCAGCGTCGCGGTCAGCAGCAGCGGCAGGATCTCGCTCCATTCGGCCCGCTTGGCGCTGCGCGCCGCGATCGGCAGGGCGAAGGGCAGGTCGATGAACCAGATCAGCCCCAGCGCCGCGACGGGCCCGAGCACCATCGAGGCCAGCGGCATGAACACCATCGCGAAGCCGAAGCCGGTAAAGCCGCGAACCAGCCCGCCGAGCAGCGTCGCTGCAAGCAGGACGGCGATGCCATCGAAGGTCAGGCCGGGCATGAAGGCAGAAAGGCTGAAAGGCATGGCGTCGCGCGGTTGAAGTGTAACGGGCGCACCATGCCCGCCGCCTTCCGGCAATAACAACGTTCCTTTTTGATGCGTTCGATGAGGGGAATTCATCTCCGCTCAAGTTCCAGGCGGTACAAATCCGAAACATCCGCTAGCTTGAGCCCGTCATGGCACCCGCGATTCGCATCATCGGCATCGACCCCGGCCTCCGGAAGACCGGCTGGGGCGTCGTCCTCTCGGAAGGCAGCAAGCTCTCCTTCGTGGCCTGCGGCTGCGTCGAAAGCGACGGCAACCTCGCTCTGGGCGAGCGGCTGCGGCAATTGCACGAGGGGTTGCAGAAGATCATCGCGACTCATCGCCCGCACGAGGCGGCGGTGGAGGAGACCTTCATCAATCGCGATCCGCAATCGGCGCTGAAGCTCGGCCAGGCCCGCGGCATTGCGCTGGTCGTGCCGTCGCTCGCTGGGCTGAACGTGGCCGAATACGCCGCCAATCTCGTCAAGAAGACGGTGGTCGGCGTCGGCCATGCCGACAAGAAGCAGGTGCAGGCGATGATCCGCGTGCTTCTGCCGAAGGCTGAGACCAGCTCCGCCGACGCAGCCGACGCGCTCGCCGTCGCGATCTGCCACGCCCAGCATCGCGGCATCAAGGCATTGGTCGCCGCCCAGATGCGCGCGGCGGGTTGAGCGTGACGACCGGGGGAATGAGACGATGATCGGCAAGCTCAAGGGCCTGATCGATTCCTATGGCGAGGATCACGTCATCATCGACGTGCAGGGCGTCGGCTATGTCGTGCAGTGCTCGGCGCGCACGCTGCAGCGCCTGCCCAGCCCCGGCGAGGCGGCTTCGCTCTCGATAGAGACCCATGTCCGCGAAGATGCGATCCGCCTCTACGGCTTCATGTCGGATGTCGAGCGGGACTGGTTCCGGCTGATGCAGGTCGTGCAGGGCGTCGGCGCCAAGGTGGCGCTCGCGATCCTCTCGACGCTCGATCCAGGCAGCCTCGCCACCGCGATCGCCACCAACGACAAGGCCGCGATCGCCCGCGCACCCGGCGTCGGCCCCAAGCTCGCCCAGCGGCTCTGCGCCGAGCTCAAGGACAAGGCGCCGGCCTTCGGCCATATCGATCCCGGCGTCGTGCAGCTCTCCGGCGCTCTGGAAGACAGGAAACTGCCGCAGCCGATAGCCGACGCGGTCTCCGCGCTCGCCAATCTCGGCTATCCTCAGGCCCAGGCTGTCGCCGCGGTGGCGGCTGCCGCCAAGGCCGCCGGCGATGGCGCCGGCACGGCCCAGCTCATCAAGCTGGGCCTCAAGGAACTGGCGAAGTGAACGCCCCGCCCGACGAACTGGAACTGCGCGTCGTCACCGACAAGGCCGAACTCTGCCGCATCATGCTGGCGAGCTGGGGCTCGCACAGCATGATGATCGGCCTGCATGTCTACGACGTCGCGGAGATCGACGCGCTCGGCCTGTTCGAGGCATCGGGCAAGACCGCGGCGCTGGCGAGCTGGACGGTGCGCGGCGATACCGCCTATCTCTGCGCGCTCCATTCGCTCCGCACCGGCGAAGGCGTCGCGATCCAGATGCTCGATGCCGTCATCGACGCCGCGCGCAAGGCCGGCGCCAGGAGGCTCAAGGCCATGCTGACCAATGACAACATGCCGGGCATGACCTTCTACCAGCGCCGCGGCTTCCGCCTCTCGGGGCTTTATCTCGAGGCGATCGACGCTTATCGCTCGGTCGTGCCGACCATCATCAAGACGGGATACAAGGACATTCCCATTCACGACGCGCTCGAACTGGAGATCGCGCTGTGAGCGACCCCAAGCGCTCCGGACTGATGACAGCCGAACGCCGCGACGATGACAGCGAAGCCTCGCTGCGACCGCTTTCGCTCTCCGATTTCACCGGGCAGGCGGCGGCGCGCGCCAATCTTCAGGTCTTCATCAACGCAGCCAAGAGCCGCGGCGACGCGCTCGACCATGTCCTCTTCGTCGGCCCGCCCGGCCTCGGCAAGACGACGCTGGCACAGATCGTGGCACGCGAGCTCGGCGTGAGCTTCCGGTCGACCTCCGGCCCCGTGATCGCCAAGGCCGGCGACCTCGCCGCCCAGCTCACCAATCTCGAAGAGCGCGACGTGCTCTTCATCGACGAGATCCATCGCCTGAACCCGGCGGTCGAGGAAATCCTCTATCCCGCGATGGAGGATTACCAGCTCGACCTGATCATCGGTGAAGGCCCGGCCGCCCGCTCGGTCAAGATCGACCTGCCCAAGTTCACGCTCGTCGGCGCCACCACCCGCGCTGGCCTGCTGACGACCCCGCTGCGTGACCGTTTCGGCATCCCGATCCGGCTGCAGTTCTATACCGTCGAGGAATTGCAGGGCATCGTCGCCCGCGGCGCCCGCGTGCTCGGCGTGCCGATGTCCGACGACGGCGCCAACGAGATCGCCAGGCGATCCCGAGGGACGCCGCGCATCGCCGGGCGCCTCCTCCGCCGCGTGCGCGACTTCGCCATCGTCGACGGCGACCCGATCGTCACCCGCAAGGTCGCCGACAAGGCGCTCTCCCTGCTCGATGTCGACGCCATCGGCCTCGACCAGATGGACCGGCGCTACCTCACCACCGTCGCGATCAATTTCGGCGGCGGCCCGGTCGGGATCGAGACCATCGCCGCCTCGCTCTCCGAGCCGCGCGATGCGATCGAGGAGATCATCGAGCCCTTCCTGCTCCAGCAGGGCTTCATCCAGCGGACCCCGCGCGGCCGCTTGCTCACGCCCCACGCCTTCCGCCATCTCGGCATGCCCGAGCCCTCGCGCGAGACGGCGCAGTTCGGGCTGTTCGGAAACGACGAGGACGAGGCGTGAGGCAAGTCCTCCGGCACCTCGCGCTGGCGCTCGCCCTGACCGGGCTGTTCGCGGCCCTCGCCGTCTCGGCGCGTGCCGGCGACGATGTTCCGCGCGGCCCGGTCGAGGACGCCTACGCCATCACGATCCGGATGCTCGCGGCGAAGGGCAAGGCCCCGCCGCCGGCCTGGCGGCCGCCGCATCGCGACAAGCTGATGAGCGGGAGCCTCGCCGCGCTTTTCGCCCGCGACGACCTTTATCAGGACGAGAGCGGGGACATGGGCCAGATCGGCGCCGACCCCTTCCTCAACGGCCAGGATGGCGAGATCAGGAAGCTCAGCTTCGACACGATCCCTGTCGCGGCCGGCAAGGCGACGGTCCTTGCGAACTTCCGAAGCTTCGGCAAGGCGGTCGTCGTCGAGTTCAGGATGGTCAGCGAGAACGGGGGCTGGCGCATCGACGACATCGTCAACCAGTTCGACGGCAAGGCCTATTCGATCCGCGAAGCGCTTTCGCAGCCCTATGACTGCGGCTCCTTCATGAACAAGCCCTGCAAGCGCTGAGCGCCCGCAGGGCCCTAGGTAAGCGCCTCGCCTGAACGCGCCGGCCGGTCAGCCGCTCCGGCGCGCCATCTTGGCGCGCATCATGGCCGGGCGGGCGCCCGCATCCTTGAGCGCCCCGGATTTCACCGCCTTCTTGTTCTCGACCGGCTGCATTCCCTTGCTGGCAGTGCGGCTCTTCGGGCGCTCCGACGCGCTCTGGCGCTGCTTCAGGGCAAGCGCCTTGCGGGCGAGGCTGCGCTGGCTCGGTGCGCGCAGCTTTTCG
>NZ_JBIWYK010000217.1:0-5368 GCF_044752385.1 Allobosea sp. CER48
TGTATCGGCACGGTTGCGGTGACCTGCGTCCGGGCCGCAAGCAGCGACCCTCGTGGTGCCGAGGCGGGCTGCGCCCGGCGCGAGGAGGCGGCATGGCGCGAACGGCTGACGCTGGCACTGCAGATGGCGGGCCGCTCGCTCGACGCCAGCCAGCGCAGCAGGCTCGCCGCCGTGCAACTGGCCTGGGAGAGCTATGTCGCGCAAAAATGCGCCTTCTATGGCTCTGCCCAAAGTCCGAGCCTGCAGGCGGGCCGACAGGCTGGCTGCGAGCTGCGAGAGGTCGCCGGCCGGGCGATCGAACTCGCCAAGGGTGTGCCGCAAGCCGCGCGCCGGCCGCAATCGCCACCGCAGATCATCCGCTAGGTCCGAACCTGTCATTTTCGTGAGCGGCGTCGGCATCGGCGCGGCCCGAAAGCACTGGAGCGTGATGACCGCCTGTGACTATACGGGTGAGGGCGGCGATCGCCCGTCGTCCCCGCCTGCTGCCGCGAGCCCGCGATGTTCTTCGTTCTGTCCAAGCTCGTCTGGTTCGTCCTCTCGCCGGTCAATTTCGTCATCATCCTGGTGGGCCTGTCGGCGTTGCTGGCCTTCACCCGCTTCGCGCGGGCAGGGCGCTGGCTCGGGCTGTTCGCGGCGGTGGCGCTCGGGCTCATGTCCTTCAGCCCGCTGCCGCGTGCGACGATCCGGCCGCTGGAGGATCGTTTTCCTCAGCAGGAGGCGACGAAGGGGCCGGTAGCCGGCATCGTCGTGCTCGGTGGCGCTGTCGGCGTGGCGCGTGGCGACGTGGTGCTGAATTCAGCGGCCGCCCGCATGACGAAGGCGATGGAACTGGCGCGCCTTCATCCGGAAGCGAAGATCTATTTCACCGGGGGCGCCGCCAACCTGATCTCGGAGGTGACGGACACCGAGGCGGATGGCGCCAGAATGCTGTTCGACGGGCTGGGGCTCGATCCGAAGCGGCTCGTCCTGGAGGACAGATCGCGCAATACCTACGAGAATGCGGTATTTACGCGCCGGCTTGCCGATCCGAAGCCCGGCGAGCGCTGGCTGCTGGTGACCTCAGCCTGGCACATGCCGCGCGCAATGGGCGTTTTCCGCAAGGCGGATTTTCCGGTCGAGGCATTCCCGGTCGACTACTGGTCCAAGGGCAGGCCGGACGACTTCATTCGCCCCTATGGGCGAGCCCCCAATGCGCTCGAGATTGCGGCCAATGGCTTCAAGGAATGGGCGGGGCTCGTCGCCTACAGGCTCGCCGGCTATAGCGATACGCTGTTTCCCGGCCCCTGAGTTCAGGCGTCGCCTGTGGGGGCGACGAGCCTGTAGACGCCGCGGAAATCGTCGGGGTCGACCGGCCGGCCCTTGCGGGTGATGACGAGCCTGCCCTCCTTCATCAGCTTCACGGCGGCACGGCGCACCGGCTGCATCAGCGGGCCCCAGTCGTCGGGATGGTCGCTGCCCAGGACCCGGGCGACATCCATCGGCGAGACCGTCCGGCCGGGTTCCTGCTGCGCCAGCAGCGAGAGGATGGCGCTCTCGATCGCCTCGGCTTCGATGGTCATGGCTGGCTCGGATAATTGAACACGCGGGCGGCATCGGACGCGAACTGGCGGCGGTACATCGCCACCAGCACGGCGCCGGTGAAGGCGAGGAAGGTGACCGGCCCGAGGAACCAGCCGAGATAGGCGAGGGCGAAGAAGAAGGCGCGCTGGCCGCGGTTGAAGTGCCGGCCGGCCGCGATGTTCATCTCGATCGTCTCATGCACGGCGTGCGAGATCGCGACCTGGTCCCGGCTTTCGGCCGGCGGCAGCGCGCCGAGCAGGATGACGCAGTAGTTGAACAGGCGATACGCCCAGGCGAACTTGAAGAAGGCGTAGCCGAAGACGCCTGCGAGCCCGATCACCTTCATCTCCCACACGGCGCGCTGGGTTACCGGGACGAAGGGCAGGTCGGAGAAGATCGCGACGACACGGTCTGTCGATTGCAGCAGGGCGAGCGTGCCGCCGATCGCGATCAGCGAGGTCGAGGCGAAGAAGGCGGTTCCGTTCTGCAGGCCGTTCATCACCTGCGTGTCGACGATGCGGTTCTCGCGCTTCAGCGATTCGTGGATCCAGCGGGCGCGGCGCAGGTTCATCCGCATGTTCAATGTCCTGCCGGCATGCGGCCCGAGCTCGACGGCGTAGTGATAGCCGACCCAGGAAGCCGCAAAGAACGCCAGGGCGATCACGTCCAGATTGCTGAAACCGAGCATGCCGTCGCTCTGCCACTTCATCCGCCGGGGAGGCAAGCAGCTTGTGCTGCACCCGCCGCGGCTGCAAGCGGCGGCATGGCATTGACGCTGCGGTGCCGAGCCGCCACGGTGCGCGCGAAACCGGGAGGGGGCAGCGATGCCGCAGGTCATCACGAAGGGCTACAAGGCCCTGGTCGCCGAGGCCGAGAGCCAGATCGAGACACTGTCGATCGAGGCTGCCCGGGAGCTCCTCGGCCGCGACGAAGTGGTTTTCGTCGATCTGCGCGACCCGCGCGAACTGGAGCGGGAAGGGCGCATGCCCGGCGCGTTCCATTGCCCGCGCGGAATGCTCGAGTTCTGGATCGATCCGGAAAGCCCCTATGCCAAGCCCGTGTTCCAGCAGGACAAGCGCTTCGTCTTCTTCTGCGGCGGCGGCTGGCGCTCGGCGCTGGCCGCGAAGTCCGCCCAGGAGATGGGGCTGCAGCCGGTCGCACATGTCGCCGGCGGCTTCGCCGCCTGGAAGAAGGCGGGGGCGCCAGTGGATGCTACCGCTGCGGACCGGAAGGCCTGAGTCTCGAACTTGTCCCACATCGTCATCGTTCTGCTCGTCGCGGCCTTCATCTTCCGCAAGCCGCTCGGCAAGCTGCTGTCGCGGCAGTTTCCGAACCGCGCCAAGCGCCAGCAGGTCCTGGCCACGATCATCGCGGCATTCCTGCTGGTGATCGCAGCCAGGCTCGTCGCCCTGTTCTGGTAGAAGCGGCCCGTCCTGAAATGGGCGCCGGCACCCTTGCTGCCGGCGCATGGAGGGCCGGCTTGCGTCGTGCCTAGAATTCAGGCATCTTGGCTGTCTGGCTCCAACTCGAGAAAGGGAGGGCTGAATGGTATTCAAATGCGCCACTGTTCCTCCCACGCGACCACGCCGGCACTAGGTCGGCCTCGCACGAGGTCCGCCTGCTCGCGGTCCGCTGAGCCTTTTCCAAACCATTTTGTTTCATTGCCGGAGCAGGCGCGCGTCGTCGTCTCCGCCTGATTCGGAGTCGGTGCCGTCGCGGTGCCGAATGACGCTATGTCTCTCGATACTCAAACCGGGCGGCGGGAGCCGTTCCGCGCCGTTCTCGGCTTCACCTTCAAGCATTGGGCGCGCCATCCCAGGCAGATCGCCTGGGTATCGGCCGTTACCATCGTCGGCACGCTCGCCGAGCTGTTCACGCCCGTCTATGCCGGTCGCCTCGTCGATGCCGTCGCGAGTGGCACCGGCAGCGTGGATGCGGCCCTGTGGGCGCTGGGCGCGATGGTGGTGCTCGCCGCGATCACCGTGTTCGGGCGCCATTTCGCCTATATCGGCATCACCACGCTGACGCTGCGCACGATGAGCGACGTCGCGTCCGAGGCGTTCGCCCGGCTGCAGCGCTTCTCGACCGATTGGCACGCCAACAATTTCGCGGGCTCGACGGTGCGCAAGATCACGCGCGGCATGTGGGCGCTCGACCTGCTGACCGACACGATCCTGATCGCGCTGCTGCCTTCGCTCGTCATCCTGCTCGGCATGACGGTGCTGCTGGCCTGGCACTGGCCGGCGATGGGGCTCGTCGTGGCCGTTGGCGCACTGGCCTATATCGGCCTGACGCTCCTGCTGTCGCTGCGCTTCGTCGCTCCGGCGGCGCGGCTGGGCAACGCCTGGGACACACGCCTGGGAGGCTCGCTCGCCGACGCCATCACCTGCAACCCGGTGGTCAAGGCCTATGGAGCCGAGACGCGCGAGGATCTGCGCCTCGCGACCGTCGTGGCGAAGTGGAGCCTCAGGACGCGGCGCGCCTGGGTGCGCGGCACCTGGTCGGGCACCGTCCAGCTCATCGTGCTGCTGTTCCTGCGCGCGGCGGTGATCGGCCTCGTGATCTGGCTGTGGCTGAACGGGCAGGCGAGCGCGGGCGACGTCGCCTTCGTCCTGACGGCCTATGCGGTGGTGCACGGCTATCTGCGTGATGTCGGCCAGCACGTCCACAACCTGCAGCGCTCGGTCAACGACATGGAGGAGCTAGTCTGGATGCACGATCTTCCCTATGGCGTGCCGGATCGGAAGGGCGCCGTGGCGATGGGCGTGACGGCGGGCGAGATCGCCTTCGAGAATGTGACCTTCCACTACGGCGGGCATCACGATCCGCTCTATCGCGACTTCTCGCTGAAGATCCGTGGTGGCGAGAAGGTCGGCCTCGTCGGCCGTTCCGGCTCCGGCAAGACGACATTCGTCAAGCTCGTGCAGCGGCTCTATGATGTCACCGCGGGCCGGATCGCGATCGACGGGCAGGACATCGGCGGCGTCACCCAGGCCTCGCTGCGCCAGCAGATCGCGATCGTGCAGCAGGAGCCGGTGCTGTTCCACCGCTCGCTTGCGGAGAACATCGCCTATGGCCGGCCCGGAGCGTCGCAGGCGCAGATCGAGCAGGCGGCCAGGCTCGCCAACGCGCATGAGTTCATCATGCGCCTTCCCAAGGGCTACGCCACGCTCGTCGGCGAACGCGGCATCAAGCTCTCGGGCGGCGAGCGTCAGCGCGTGGCGCTGGCCCGCGCCTTCCTGGCCGATGCGCCGATCCTGATCCTGGACGAGGCGACCTCGAGCCTCGATTCGGAATCGGAGGCGCTGATCCAGCAGGCGATGGAACGCCTGATGGAAGGGCGCACGACGATCGTGATCGCGCATCGTCTCTCGACGGTGCGGGCCATGGACCGCATCCTGGTTTTCGATCGCGGCCGCGTGGTCGAGGAAGGCCCGCACGAGGCCTTGCTGGCTCGCGAGGACGGCGCCTATCGCGCGCTGTTCGAGAAGCAGGTCAGCGAACTGGCGAAGGGACTGGCGGCGTAAGTTGCCGGCCCCGACGCCAAGGAGGATATCGATCCGACAGACAGGAAAAGGGCCGCGTCAGCGGCCCTTTTCGTCGAGGCGTTCCTATTTCGGAGCGCGCGCGCGGCCGGACGCCTTTCATCGCGCCGGGCGGTGCAATAGCCGATGTAATCGTTCGGCACGCAATAGGGTGCTCGCTGTCGACGATCCATTCGGCCAAGGGCCAGGAATGGGAGCCTGTCTTCGTCATGAACTCCGTCGACGGCTGCATTCCGATGATGCCGGGGAAGTCGACTTGTATG
>NZ_JBIWYK010000218.1:0-5349 GCF_044752385.1 Allobosea sp. CER48
AACTCGACTAATATGACAAGACAGGCCGCCGCGCAGGACGACATGCTCCGGCCGACAAGAATGGCAGAACCATGCTGCGCTTCATCTTCACCCGGCTGAGCCTGGTCATCCCGACCTTCATCGGCATCACCCTGCTGGCCTTCTTCCTCGTCCGTCTCGTGCCGGGCGACCCGATCGAGACCATGGCCGGCGAGCGCGGCATCGACGCCGCCCGCCATGCCCAGCTCCTCACCGAGTACGGGCTCGATCGGCCCCTGCTCGTCCAGTATGGCAAGTATATCGAGCGCGTCGTCCAGGGCGATCTCGGCAAGTCGATCGTCACCCGCGAGAACGTCCTGACCGAGTTCGGCCAGCTCTTCCCGGCGACGATCGAGCTCGCGCTTTGCGCCATCATCATCGCGCTTCTCGTGGGATTGCCGGCCGGCATCATCGCCGCGGTGAAGCGAAATTCCATCTTCGACCACGGCGTGATGGGCATCTCGCTCACCGGCTATTCGATGCCGATCTTCTGGTGGGGCCTGCTGCTGATCCTGCTGTTCTCGGTGCAGCTCGGCATCACCCCGGTCTCCGGCCGCATCGCCGTTCAGTACTTCATCGAGCCGGTCACGGGCTTCCTGACCATCGACAGCCTGCTGGCCGGCGACATCGACGCCTTCTGGTCGGCGCTGTCGCACCTGATCCTGCCTGCGATCGTGCTCGGCACCGTGCCGCTCGCCGTGATCGCCCGCATGACGCGCTCGGCGATGCTCGAAGTGCTCGGCGAGGATTACATCCGCACCGCCCGTGCCAAGGGCATGGCGCCCATCCGCGTCGTCGCGCTGCATGCGCTGCGCAATGCGCTGATCCCGGTCGTCACCGTCATCGGCCTGCAGGTCGGCACGCTCTTCACCGGCGCGATCCTGACCGAGACGATCTTCTCCTGGCCGGGCGTCGGCAAATGGCTGATCGAGGCGATCAGCCGGCGCGACTACCCAGTCCTGCAGGGCGGCACGCTGCTGCTCGGCGTCGTCGTGATGAGCGTCAATCTGTTCGTCGACCTGCTCTACGGCCTGATCAACCCGCGCATCAGGCACGCCAAATGATCCGCCCTTCACATTGCAGCTCCCATTGGAGCCCTCGCCCATGAGCGCCGAAACCCTCGAAGCCCCGGCCGTCGCAGCACCGAGCGGAACCCCGCCGCATCCCCTGCGCGAGTTCTGGACCTATTTCAGCGCCAATCGCGGCGCCGTCGCCGGCCTGATCGTCATCGTGCTGGTGCTGCTCTGCGCGCTGTTTGCGCCGTGGATCGCGCCGCATGATCCGAACCTGACCAACAACGCCGTCTTCCTGAAGCCGCCGTTCTGGCAGGCCGGCGGCTCGCTCTCCTATCCGCTCGGCACGGATGCGATCGGCCGCGACATCCTCTCGCGCCTGCTCTACGGCGCGCGACTGTCCTTGGTGATCGGCATCGCGGTCGTCGCGCTCGCCATCGTCGTCGGCATCGTGCTCGGCCTGATCGCCGGCTACTTCAAGGGCATCGCCGACATCGCGATCATGCGGCTGATGGACATCCTGATGACGATGCCGAGCCTGCTGCTCGCCATCGTGATCGTCGCGATCCTCGGCCCCGGCCTGATGAACGCCATGCTCGCCGTCGCCATCGTCGTGCTGCCGCACTATGTCCGCATCACCCGCGCCGCCGTCATCACCGAGGCGAGCAAGGACTATGTCGTCGCCGCCCAGGTCAGCGGCGCGCAGACGGTCCGCCTGATGTTCTCGGAGATCCTGCCGAACTGCGCCGCGCCGCTCATCGTGCAGGCGACGCTCGGCGTCTCCACGGCGATCCTCGACGCGGCGGCGCTCGGCTTCCTCGGCCTCGGCGCCCAGCCGCCGACCCCGGAATGGGGCACGATGCTCGCCGACGCCCGCGAATTCGTGCTGCGCGCCTGGTGGGTCGTCACCTTCCCGGGCCTCGCCATCCTCATCACCGTGCTCGCCTTCAACCTTCTCGGTGACGGCCTGCGCGATGCGCTCGACCCCAAGCTGAAGCGCTGATCCCATGCCCCTTCTCGAAATCGAAAATCTCAGCGTCGAATTCCCGACCTCACAGGGAACGCTGCGCGCCGTCGACCGCATCGACCTCACCCTCGACGAGGGCGAGGTGCTCGGCGTGGTCGGCGAATCCGGCTCCGGCAAGAGCGTGACCATGCTCGCCCTGATGGGCCTCGTCGGCTACCCCGGCCGCGTCCGCGCCGACAAGCTGCGCTTCGACGGCCGCGACCTCCTGACCATGTCCGCGCGTGAGCGCCGCCAGCTCACCGGCAAGGACGTGGCGATGATCTTCCAGGAGCCGAGCACCAGCCTGAACCCCTGCTTCACCATCGGCTTCCAGCTCGCCGAGACGCTGCGGAAGCACGAGGGCATGGACGGCAAGGCGGCCAAGCGCCGGGCGATCGAGTTGCTGGAGCAGGTCGGCATTCCCGCCCCGGAAAGCCGCCTCAAGGCCTTCCCGCACCAGCTCTCCGGCGGCATGAACCAGCGCGTGATGATCGCGATGGCGATCGCCTGCAATCCGCGCCTGCTGATCGCCGACGAGCCGACGACCGCGCTCGACGTCACCATCCAGGCGCAGATCCTCGAGCTGCTGATGACGTTGCAGCGCGAGCGCAACATGGCGCTGGTGCTCATCACCCACAACATGGGCGTCGTCGCCGAGACCGCGCAGCGCATCATGGTGATGTATGCCGGGCAGATCATGGAGGAGCGCAAGGTCGACGCGCTCTTCGCCGACCCGCAGCATCCCTATTCCGCCGCCCTGCTTTCGGCCCTGCCTGAGCGCAGCGAGAACGCGACGCGGCTCGCCACCATCCCCGGCATGGTGCCGGGCCTCAGCGATCGCCCGAAGGGCTGCCTCTTCAGCCCGCGCTGCGCCTATGCCACTGCGCATTCGCGCAATGTCCAGCCGGAACTGCGGCCCTGGCGCGACGGGCATGTGCGCTGCCACTACCCGCTCGGCGATCCGCAACGCGACGCCGAGCGCGCCCGCGACGAGGCCGGCCGGGCGAAGGAGGCCGTGCGATGAGCAAGCCCGTCATCGAGGCGCGTGAACTCACGCAGATCTACCCGGTCAAGCAGGGGTTCTTCCGCCCGCCGGCGCAATTGCAGGCGGTCAACAAGGTCTCCTTCTCGGTCGAGGCCGGGCGCACGCTCGCCGTCGTCGGAGAGTCCGGCTGCGGAAAATCAACGCTCGCCCGCATGGCGACGCTGATCGAGCCCCCCACCGCGGGCGGCTTGACGCTCGACGGGCTCGATGCCGTCAACCCGCCGGCCAGCGAGCGCCGGCGCCTGCGCCGCACGGTGCAGTTCGTGTTCCAGAACCCCTACGGCTCGCTCAACCCGCGCAAGAAGATCGGGACGATCCTGGAGGAGCCCCTCAAGATCAACACCGACCTCTCCGCTGCCGAGCGCACCGAGAAGGCGCGCGCGATGATGGCCAAGGTCGGCCTGCGTCCCGAGCACTATGCCCGCTATCCGCACATGTTCTCGGGCGGCCAGCGCCAGCGCATCGCGATCGCGCGCGCGCTCATCCTCTCGCCCAAGGTCGTGGTAGCGGACGAACCGGTCTCGGCACTCGACATCTCGATCCAGGCGCAGGTGCTGAACCTGCTCGCCGACCTGCAGGACGAGCTCAAGCTCGCCTATCTGTTCATCTCGCACGACCTCAGCGTTGTCCGCCACATCGCCCATGACGTGATGGTGATGTATCTCGGAAATGCGATCGAGCACGGCCCGAAGGAGCGCATATACGCCCGCCCGTTGCATCCCTATACGCAGGCTCTGCTCGCCTCGACGCCCCGCGTCGATGCCGGCAAGCGGGAGCGCATCATCCTGCGCGGCGAGCTGCCCTCACCGCTCAACCCGCCCAAGGGCTGCGTGTTCTCGACGCGTTGCCCCTTCGTGACGGATCGCTGCCGTGCGGAGCGCCCCGAGAAGCGCGAGATCGACGGGAGGCAGGTCGCCTGCCACTACGCCGAGGACTTCCTCGCCAAGGCTGCCTGACCGCGCTGGTTGGCAGGTCTTGCCGAAGCACTCCCTCGCACGATAGCTCTCGCCCTGTCCGCCGCATGGTCCGGCCGGGCAAGGCGAGAGGCGAGGTCGAGATGTCCGTAGCGGCGAAACTGACGGAGCGCTTCCTGCGCTATGTCGCGGTCGAGAGCCAGAGCGACGCGCGGGGGACGAGCCTGCCCACCACGCCGGGGCAGCAGCGCCTCGCCACCCTTCTCGCCGAAGAGCTGCGCGCGCTTGGCCTTGCCGACATCGTCATCGACGACCACGCCACCGTCACCGCCCGCAAGCCGGGCACGCAGCCCGGCGCGCCGCGCATCGGCTTCATCGCCCATCTCGATACGGTCGATGTCGGCCTCTCCCCGGTGATCCACCCGCAGATCCTGCGCTTCGACGGGGAGGATCTCTGCCTCAACCGCGAGCGGGACATCTGGCTGCGCGTCGCGGAAAATCCGCAGATCAAGCCATGGATCGGTGAAGACGTGATCGTCGGCGACGGCACCAGCGTGCTTGGTGCCGACAACAAGGCGGCCGTTGCCGCCGTGATGACGCTGCTGGCCGAGCTCAAGCCGGAGGACGTTCATGGCGACATCCTCGTCGCCTTCGTCCCGGACGAGGAGATCGGCCTGCGCGGCGCCAAGGCGCTCGACCTGTCCCGCTTCCCCTGCGACTTCGCCTACACGATCGATGCCTGCGAACTCGGCGAGGTCGTGATCGAGAACTTCAATGCGGCGCAGGGCGATATCAGCTTCACCGGCGTCAGCGCCCATCCGATTTCGGCCAAGGGCGTGCTGGTCAACCCGCTGCTGATGGCGATGGATTTCATCGCCGAGTTCGACCGGGCGGAGACGCCGGAGAACACCGCAGGCCGCGAGGGCTATTTCTGGTTCACCGAGATCACCGCCGGGCAGAGCGAGGCCAGGCTCAAGGTGATGATCCGCGAGTTCGACAAGGCCCGCTTCGAGGAGCGCAAGCGCCGCATCGGCGAAGTCGCGGACTTGATCGCGCTGCGCTATCCGACCGGCCGGGTCTCAGCCGATGTCACCGACACCTACGGCAATATCCATGACAGCCTGGGCGACGACCGTCGCTCGGTCGATCTGCTTTTCGCAGCGCTGGAGGCGCTGAAGATCGAGCCGAAGCAAATCCCGATGCGCGGCGGCACGGATGGTGCGGCGCTTTCCGCGCGTGGGCTGCCGACGCCAAACTTCTTCACCGGCGGCTGCAATTTCCACTCGCGTTTCGAATTCATGCCCGTGCCGGCTTTCGTGAAGTCCTACGAGACGGCCCGCATGATCTGCCTGC
>NZ_JBIWYK010000219.1:0-5306 GCF_044752385.1 Allobosea sp. CER48
CGACGGCCCTGACCATATCGGGCGGGATTGTCGCCGTTCAGCCCTGGCGCTTGCCCTTCGGCAGCAGGAAGGTCAGCAGGCCCACGGCCGGCAGCCAGGCGCAGATCTTGAAGACCTGTATGATGCCGATCTGGTCCGCGAGCGCGCCGATGCCTGCCGCGGCGATGCCGCCGAGCCCGAAGGACAGGCCGTAGAACAAACCGCCGACGAGGCCGACGCGATGCGGCACGAGGTCGATCGCGTAGATCAGGATCGCCGAGAAGGCGCTCGCCATCACGAAGCTGATGATGACGCTGAGCACGCCGGTCCAGAACAGGTCGGCATAGGGAAGCACCAGCGCGAAGGGCAGCGAGCCCAGGATCGACAGCCAGATCACCCGGTCGCGGCCGATGCGGTCTCCGATCATGCCGCCGAGGATGACGCCGGCCGCGCCGACGACGAGATAGAGGAACAGCATGATCTGCGAGAGCTGCAGCGTCACGCCGAAACGTTCGATCAGGTAGAAGGTGTAGTAGGAGGTGAAGGCCGCGGTGTAGCCGTTCTTCGAGATCAGCAGCAGAACCAGCACCGCCATCGCCAATAGCACGCGCCCGTGCGGCAGGCCGTGATCCGCGACGTCCTCGACATGCGCGGTCGAGGCCTTCTGCTCGCGCCGCATCGCCGAATACCGCGCGCCGAGCCAGCCCATCACCAGCATCGCCACCAGCACCACGCCCGAGAACCAGGAGAGGCTCTCCTGCCCGCGCGGCACCACGATCATCGCCGCCAGCAGCGGGCCGATGGCATAGCCGATATGGCCACCGACCTGGAACACGCCCTGCGCCAGCCCCTGTCGCCCGGCCGCGGCATGGCGCGCCATGCGCGTCGCCTCGGGATGGAAGACCGCCGAACCCAGGCCGATCGCCGCGGCGCCGAGCAGCACGACGCCGTAGCTGTGGGCGAAGGAAAGCAGCAGCAGCCCCGACAGCGTCGCGCACATGCCGGCCACCATCGCATACGGCCAGGGCCTGCGGTCGGTGACATAGCCGAGCAGCGGCTGCAGGAGCGACGACGTCACCTGGAAGGCGAGCGTGATCAGGCCGATCTGCACGAAGTCGAGCTGGTACGTCTCCTTGATCAGCGGGTAGAGCGCCGGGATCATCGACTGGACGAGGTCGTTCAGCAGATGCGCCAGGCTCAGCGCGGCCAGCACCGGCATCAACGGACGACGGGTGACGGATTGCAGCGGGATCGAGGTCATTTCTGACGCATGATCCTCCTTTTCGGCGCGGTCAACGCCCCGGCACGGCGCCGGAAGCATGGCGCCCATGGCTCCTGTGCCGTGCTGCGACGCAACAACCGCCCGCGCGCCGAAAGGAGCGATGGCTTTTATGCGGGAAACTGCTATCGCAGCTTGCTTTCAGCCTGGCCGATCCGTCCTGCGATGACCTCCCGCACCGCCACCCTCGTCGGCTTCTGCGCAATCCTGCTCTGGTCGACGCTCGCCCTGTTCACCGCCATGTCGGGCCGTGTCCCGCCCTTCCAGCTCGTCGCCATGACCTTCGTGATCGGCGGCCTGCTGATCCTGGCGATCACGGCGCTGCGCGGCGACCTCTCCCGCATCCGGCCGACGCCAGCCTCCTTCGCGCTCGGCCTTTACGGGCCGTTCGGCGACACCGCCCTGTACTATGCCGCGGTGAAGACGGCACCACCCGCCGAGGCGAACCTCATCCACTACCTCTGGCCGCTGCTGATCGTGCTCTTCGCCGCGCTGCTGCCGGGCGGCCGCCTCAAGCCCCGCCATCTGGCCGGCGCGCTGATCGGACTCGTCGCGACCGCGCTTCTTGTCTCCGGAGGACTCGGCACCGGCGGCGGGATCGCGCCCGGCCACGTGCTGGCGGCGCTCGGCGCCTTCGTCTGGGCGAGCTACTCGGTGGCGTCGCGCCGCTTCGCCGATGTTCCCTCGGAAAGCCTCAGCGTCACCATGCTGGGCTGCGCCGTGCCGGCGCTCGCCTTCCATCTCGCCTTCGAGACCACGCTCTGGTCGCTGACCGCGGTGGAATGGGCCGGCGTCCTCGGCCTCGGCCTCGGCTCGATCGGCCTGGCCTTCGTCGTCTGGGACATCGGCATGAAGCAGGGCGACGTCGCCTTGCTCGGCGTCGCCTCATATGCCGCGCCGGTTCTCTCGACGCTGATCCTGGTGCTGTTCGGCTACGCCCCGGCGAGCTGGCTGCTCGCCGCCTCCTGCGCCCTCATCGTCGTCGGCGCCGTGGTCGCAAGCGGCGCCGGGCGGAAGGGCTGAGGCGGCAGCGGCAAGCCGAAACGCCCGTCATGGCGGGCTTGTCCCCGACCGTCCGCGCCTTCGCGGCATCCATCGAAACCCGGCTGAGGTCGTGATGCTCGCCGAGAGGGCGGCATGACGGCGTCAGCCGGAAACCTGCTCAGTTCCGCCGGAGCAGCCGCTCGAGATAGTCGAGCTCCTCGGTCGGACGCATCGGGTCGCCGAGGCGCTTGCGCAGCTCCTCCAGGATGCGCCGCGCCCGCTGCGTCGCGCTCTCGTCGGCGCCGGGCACCTTGACCCGGCCATCCGCCCAGTCGCGCTGGCGCTGCGGCCGGCCGAGCGGGTCCTCGCTGCCGCGCTGCTGCGCCGAGGGGCGGCCTGCAGGGCGGCCGTCCGGCTCGCCATAGGCGCCTTCGGTGCCGTCGCCCTCGCCGGGCTGGCCCTGCATCTGCTGGGCGAGGTTCTGGCCGCCGCGACGCAGCGCATCAAGCGCACGGCCCTGGGCGTCGAGAGCGCCCTCGCCCTGCCCCTGGCCGAGCTGGCCCTCGGCATCGCGCATCGCCTCCTCGGCCTCGTCGAGCTCGCCATTCTGTGGCGCGCCCATGCCGCGCATCCGCCGCTGCAGATCCTGCAACCGCTCGCGCAGGGCCTGCTGGCGCTGGGACAGGCCCTGGCCCTGGCCGTTCTGGCCCTGCATGCCCTCGCCGCCTTCGCCGTCTTCACCCTGCTGGCCCGGCTGCTGGCCGGGTTGCTGGCCGCGCTGGCCGCGTTGCCCTTGCTGGCCCTGTTGACCCTGCTGTCCGCGCTGGCCGGGCCGCGCCTGCTGCTGGCCGGGGCGCTGCCCGCGCTGGGTCTGGCCCTGTCCCTGCCGGCGCTGCTCGTTCTGATAGGTCTCGTCGCGCAGGTTCTGCTGGTCGCGCGTCATCCGGTCGAGATCGCCGAGCGCTTGGTTCATCTGGTTCTGGCGGGGGTCGCGCTGGCCCGGGCGCGCCATCTGCAGATTGTTGAGCATGCGGTTGAGCTCTTCCATCAGGCGCTGTGCCTCGGCCATGTCGCCGCGCTTCGAGAGCTCCTCGATCCGGTCGAGCATGTTCTGCAGGTCGCGCGGCGTCACCGTGCGGAAGTTCTCCGGCAGCTGCGCCTGGTTCTGCTCGCCGTTCTGTTGTTGCTGGCGCATCATCTGCTCGGCGAGCTGGCGCATGAAATTGTCCATGGCCCGGCGCATCTCGTCGGTGAGCTTCTTGATCTCCTCCTCGGAGGCGCCGCGCTCCAGCGCCTGCTGCAGGTTCTCCTGGGCCTGCCTGAGCGCGCGCTCGGCATCGGACATGTCGCCGTCCTCGAGCTGCAGGGCCATCGCCCACATCAGTTCCGAAACCTCGCTCAGCTCGTCGTCACTGCCGGACTTGCGCAGGCGTTCGCCCAGCATCCGCATGCCGAGATAGACGCCGGTCTCCTTCATGAAGAGATCGGGCTCGATCAGCAGCGCATCCATCGCAAGCTGCACCCTGGAGCGGTCGTCGACATTCATGACGAGCTTGCGCCGCTGCTCGACCAGCGCCTTGGCCAGCGGCTTGGTGAAGGTGCGCTGCGGCAACACGACCTCGATCGACTCGGTGCGCCCTTCCTGGCCGGCCTCGTCCCTGGCGATCAGCACCATCCGGACTTTTGCGCCGGCCCAGGGATGCGCCGAGAAGTCGACCGTGCTCTTCATCTCCTCCTCGGCCGCCGAAGGCGCAGGCACGGCGAGGTTCTGCTTCGGCGGCTCGACCAGCGAGCGCCCGCCCGCGGCTGCGTCGGGCCGCGCGACGGTCGCCTCGATCGAGGCGATGCCGTAATCGTCCCTGGCCTTGTAGGTGATGGCGAGGCCGCCCGATTGCGCGCCGGTCACAGGCTTCGGCGGATCGGTATAGGCAATGGTCGGCGGCTGGTCGGCGATGGCTGCGATGTGCAGCGTCGTGCCAGGCGCACCGCTGCCGGTGAGTTTCAGGGTGCCGTTGCCGGCAAGCGTGAAGCGCTTCTCCAGCACAGCCTGCTGTGCGCCGGCCGGCGCGGCCGGCTTCGGCGCCGCTTGCCCATCGGCCTCCTTCGCCTCGCCCTCCTTCGTGTCCGGCTTGACGAGCTCGAGCCTGCCGGTGGTGGCGACATCCATGCTGGTCTTGCCGGCGATGCGCACGACGATGACCGACTTCTCCGGCGCGCTGAGATTTGCGCTGGCGAGCTTGTTGAAATCGATCAGGATCGGCGGCAGGCGGGTATAGGCCGGCGGGTCGATCCAGGCGTCGATGCGGGTCGATGGCACGCTGCCCGGCGGCCCCTTCCAGTCGAAGGCTGCGGACAGGCGCTGCGTCGCCTCCGGCCCGGCGACGAAGAAGGCGGTGATGGCGGCGAGCAATGGGACGGCACGAAGCGCCAGCCTGTCATGCCTTGCCATATGCGGCTGTGGCGGCGCGACCTTCAGGGCGGCGACTTGCCGGCTCTGGCGCTCGACATGCAGCTTCCACAGCGCCTGCGACACCGGGTCCGACGAGCCGACGGCAAGGCTGTCCTCCAGCGCCGAGGCCGGGCGGTGCCCGCCCGCAAATGAGCGATCGAGCCGGGTAAGCGCATCGCGATGGGTCGGCAGCGCGAGCCGCGCGACATGCCAGAAGCTACCGAGCAGCGCCGCGGCGAAGCCGAGGACACCGATGATCCGCCCGTACCAGGGCAGATGCGTCCACAGCCCGAACCAGGAGAGGGCAAGGAAGGCGAGGACCACGCCGAGCGCCAGCCAGAGGCGTGGCCAGAGCCGCTCCCAGCCGAGCGAGGCGCGCGAAGCCAGCGCGAGACGGCGGAGCCGCTGCCGGATGCCGTCGATCGTATCGGGCGCCTTGCGGCGCTCTGCCTCGCTCATGCCATCGCTCCGGGCGGCCCCCATTCCTGTCTGAACGTGCCTGACCCGATGAGGCTAACACGGGAATGTGGCATTGCCAGCGCGAAGACGGCCGGGATGCGCCCGCTCCACCATTCGTGAACGGGCGCGTCGTTCGCCGATGCAAGCGGCAAAGGA